>NZ_LZJE01000224.1:0-4054 GCF_001666865.1 Mycobacterium sp. E136 | reverse complement strand
GGTACCCGCGAGGGCACCAGTGTGCGCGGTGGTGAGCTCGGCGGCCTGCACGACGGCGCACTGGCCGACGCCGCGACCGTCGACAAGGTCATCGACAGCGCGGTCGCCGCGGTGGCGGCCCGGCGCGGCGTGGCGGTGTCGTTGCCGTCCGCCGGCGGCGCGAGCGGGGGCGTGGTGGACTCCGCCGCGCTGACCGAGTTCGCCGAGCGGGTCACCGGCCGCGACGGCGTGCTCGCCTCCGCGGCGCGGATGATCCTCGGGCAGCTCGGTCTCGACACCCCGGTTCCCGTTCCGGAGGCCACCGACGCCGAACTCATCGACCTGGTGACCGCCGAACTCGGTTCGGACTGGCCGCGTCTGGTGGCGCCGACGTTCGACGGCCGTAAGGCGGTGCTCTTCGACGACCGTTGGGCCAGCGCGCGTGAGGACCTGGCCAAGCTGTGGCTGTACGACGAGGACGAGATCGACCGCGACTGGCAGCGACTCTCGGAACGCTTCGAGGGCGCAGGCCACGTGGTCGGCACGCAGGCCACCTGGTGGCAGGGCAAGGCGCTGGCGGCTGGTCGCAACATCCACGCCTCGCTGTACGGCCGCGCCGCTGCGGGTGCCGAGAACCCGGGGACCGGGCGCTACAGCCACGAGGTCGCCGTCGTCACCGGCGCGTCCAAGGGCTCGATCGCCGCGTCCGTGGTCGCGCAGCTGCTCGACGGCGGTGCCACCGTGATCGCGACGACGTCGCGTCTGGACGACGACCGGTTGGCGTTCTACCGCAACCTCTATCGCGACAGCGCCCGCTGGAACGCGAAGCTGTGGGTGGTGCCCGCCAACATGGCGTCCTACACCGACATCGACGCGCTGGTGCAGTGGGTCGGCACGGAGCAGACCGAAAGCCTTGGGCCGCAGTCGATCCACATCAAGGACGCCCAGACGCCGACATTGCTGTTCCCGTTCGCCGCACCGCGGGTCGCGGGCGATCTGTCCGATGCCGGATCGCGCGCCGAGATGGAGATGAAGGTGCTGCTGTGGGCCGTGCAACGGCTGATCGGCGGGCTGTCTCACATCGGCGCCGAGCGCGACATCGCTGCGCGCCTGCACGTCGTGCTGCCCGGTTCGCCGAACCGCGGCATGTTCGGCGGCGACGGCGCTTACGGCGAGGCGAAGTCCGCGCTGGACGCGTTGGTGTCCCGGTGGAAGGCCGAATCGTCGTGGGCGCAGCGGGTTTCGTTGGCGCACGCGCTGATCGGGTGGACCAAGGGCACCGGTCTGATGGGCCACAACGACGCGATCGTCGGGGCCGTCGAGGAGGCCGGTGTGCGCACGTTCACCACCGATGAGATGGCGAGCATGCTGCTGGGCCTGTGCGACATCGAGGCCAAGGTGGCCGCGGCGCATGAGCCGCTGCAGGCGGACTTCACCGGCGGGCTGGCCGACGTCGACATCGACATGGCCGAGCTGGCCGCCAGGGCCCGCGATGAGATGGTGACCGAAAGCCACACCGAGGACAGCGATCCCGAGGGCACCGTGCGTGCCCTGCCGTCGCCGCCGCGTGGTTACAAGTCCGCACCGCCGCCCGAATGGCAGGACCTCGACCTGGACCCCGCCGACATGGTGGTCATCGTCGGTGGTGCCGAACTCGGGCCGTACGGCTCCTCGCGCACCCGCTTCGAGATGGAGGTCGAGAACGAGCTGTCGGCCGCCGGTGTGCTCGAGCTGGCGTGGACGACCGGGCTGGTCAAGTGGGAGGACGATCCCACGCCGGGCTGGTACGACACCGTGACGGGCGAGCTGGTCGACGAGGGCGAGCTGGTCGAGCGCTACCACGACGCCGTGGTCGAGCGGGTCGGCATCCGCGAGTGGGTCGACGACGGAGCGATCGACCCGGATCACGCGTCGCCGCTTCTGGTTTCGGTCTTCCTCGACAAGGACTTCACCTTCGTCGTGTCGTCGGAGGCCGAGGCCCGCGGATTCCTCAAGTTCGATCCGGAGCACACCGTGATCGCGCCCGTGCCCGACAGCGGCGACTGGCAGGTGACCCGAAAGGCGGGCACCGAGGTTCGGGTTCCGCGGAAGGTCAAGCTGTCCCGCACGGTCGGCGCGCAGATCCCCACCGGGTTCGACCCGATGGTGTACGGCGTCAGCCAGGAGATGATGAACTCCATTGACCGGCTGGCCATCTGGAATCTCGTCACCACTGTCGATGCGTTCCTGTCGGCCGGGTTCACGCCCGCGGAGCTCATGCGGTGGGTGCATCCCAGCCTGGTGGCCAGCACGCAGGGCACCGGCATGGGCGGCATGACGTCGATGCAGACGATGTACCACGGCAATCTGCTGGGCCGGAACAAGCCGAACGACATCCTGCAGGAGGTCCTGCCGAATGTCATCGCAGGCCACGTCGTCCAGAGCTATATCGGCAGTTACGGGGCGATGATCCACCCGGTCGGCGCCTGTGCGACGGCGGCCATCTCGGTCGAGGAGGGCGTCGACAAGATCAAGCTCGGCAAGGCCGAGTTCGTGGTCGCGGGCGGATACGACGACACGACCCTCGAGGCGGTCATCGGGTTCGGCGACATGGCCGCCACCGCCGACACCGCGATGATGCGAGCCCGTGGCATCAGCGACTCGAAGTTCTCCCGCGCCAACGACCGTCGCCGCCTCGGCTTCGTCGAAGGTCAGGGCGGCGGGACCATCCTGCTGGCCCGCGGCGATCTCGCGCTGCAGATGGGGCTGCCGGTGCTCGCGGTGGTGGGTTACGTGTCGTCGTTCGGCGACGGTGTGCACACCTCGATCCCGGCGCCGGGCCTCGGCGCGCTGGCCGCCGGCCGCGGGGGTCGCGCGTCGCAGTTGGCCCGCTCGCTGGCTCAGCTCGGTGTCGGACCCGACGACATCGCGGTGGTCTCCAAGCACGACACCTCGACGCTGGCCAACGATCCCAACGAGACCGAGCTGCACGAGCGGCTCGCCGACGCGCTGGGCCGCTCGGAGGGCGCGCCGTTGTTCGTGGTCTCGCAGAAGAGCCTGACCGGCCACTCGAAGGGCGGTGCGGCGGCGTTCCAGATGATGGGGCTGTGCCAGATCCTGCGCGACGGCGTCATTCCGCCGAACCGCAGCCTGGACTGTGTCGACGACGAGCTCGCCGGCTCCGCGCACATGGTGTGGTTGCGCGACACCCTGCACTTCGGCGGGTCGTTCCCGCTCAAGGCGGGGCTGATCACCAGCCTGGGCTTCGGTCACGTGTCCGGCCTGATCGCATTGGTGCATCCGCAGGCGTTCCTCGCCGCGCTGACCCCCGAGCAGCGTGCTGATTACAAGCAGCGCGCGGACGCGCGGGTGCTGGCCGGTCAACACCGGCTCGCGTCGGCGATCGCCGGCGGCAAGCCGATGTACGAGAAGCCGGCGGACCGCCGGTTCGGCCACGAGGGACCGGAGAAGCCGCGGGAAGCCGAGATGCTTCTCGATCCGGGCTCGCGACTCGGCGACGACGACGTGTATGTGCCCGGACGGGCATGAGATAACGTTCGGCCCATGGCGATAGTCGGGGTGGGGATCGACCTGGTCTCCATTCCCGAGTTCGCCGAGCAGGTCGATCAGCCGGGCACCGTGTTCGCCGAGACGTTCACGCCGGGTGAGCGCCGCGACGCCGCCGACAAGAGTTCGTCGGCGGCGCGGCATCTCGCGGCGCGGTGGGCGGCCAAGGAGGCTGTGATCAAGGCGTGGTCGGGGTCGCGCTTCGCCCGGCGCCCGGTGCTGCCCGAGGGCATCCACCGCGACATCGAGGTCATCACCGACATGTGGGGCAGGCCGAAGGTGCGGCTGTCCGGGGCGATCGCCGAGCATCTGAAGAACGTGACGATCCATCTGTCGTTGACGCACGAGGCGGACACGGCCGCCGCCGTGGCCATCCTCGAAGAGCGCTGACCCCCGGCTCCCATTTGGCGCGAGCATTGCTCCTATGTCAAGCCGCGGCGGGTTGGTTCGTTTGGTGGCGTGTTTGTTCGTCGGCGTGTAGGCGGTTGTAGACGACTCGTGCCAGGCGTCGTTTGAGGCAGCGCAGGGC
>NZ_LZJE01000223.1:0-15156 GCF_001666865.1 Mycobacterium sp. E136 | reverse complement strand
GGGCGCGGTCGCGCAGGCGGCCTACACCACCAACGAAGAGCAACAGCAGCGGCTTGTCGAGATCGTGAACAACGCCCGCCGCGAGATCTACGGCATCCTCGGCGAGTCCGAATAGGCCCCTAACCGGAATAAGCCCGGCGGGAAGGGTGTACGGATTGAGTATGCAGACCTTCCCGCTGGGCTCTTTCCATGTCGGCCGCGTTGGATTCGGCGCAATGCAACTGCCGGGACCTGGGGTTCTCGGACCGCCGCGGGACGGCGACCAAGCACTCGCCGTGCTGCGGCGGGCACTCGAGTTGGGGATCAACCACATCGACACCGCGCAGTTCTACGGGCCCGATGTCGCCAACGAACTGATTCGCGAGGCGTTGCATCCCTACCCTGCCGACCTCGCCCTGGTGAGCAAGGTGGGTGCCGTCCGAGACGACGCCGGTGCGTGGCTACCCGCCCAGGAACCCGATCAGCTGCGGGCCAGCATCGAGGAGAACCTGCGCAGCCTGGACACCGACCGGTTGGCCGCGGTCAACCTGCGTGTGCACTCCGGGGATCCCAGCGGTATAGCTCCGCTGGACCGCGAGCTGTTCGACCGGCAGCTGACCACGATGATCAAGGCGCGCGACGAAGGGCTGATCGGCGGCATCGGGTTGAGCAGCGTCGGCGTCGACCATCTGCGAATCGCACTGGACCGCACCGACATCGTTTGTGTGCAGAACGCTTACAACCTCCTGGACCGCAGCTCGCAGGATGTGCTCGACGCGTGCGTCGAGCGCGGCATCGCGTTCGTGCCGTTCTTCCCGCTGGGCTCGGGCTTCGTCGCCGACAATCCGGTGCTCGGCCATCCGGCGGTCCAGCGAGAGGCCGGAAAGCTCGGGCGGACACCCGCGCAGATCGTGCTCGCCTGGACGCTGTCGGTGGCGCCGAACGTGCTGCTGATCCCGGGCACGTCGTCGGTGAACCATCTCGAGGAGAACACCGCCGTCGCTGACATCGAACTCGACGAGGAGACCAAACGCGAGCTCGACGCCGCGGCCTAGTCGACGTCGACCCAGTCCAACGTGCGCTGCACCGCCTTCTGCCAACCGGCGTAACCGGATTGGCGCTGCTCGTCGCTCCATGACGGCGTCCAGCGCTTGCCTTCCTGCCAGTTGGCCCGCAGGTCGTCCGCGTTCTCCCAGAACCCCACCGCCAGCCCCGCCGCGTAGGCCGCGCCCAGAGCCGTCGTCTCGGCGACGACCGGTTTGACCACGTCGACGCCCAGCACGTCGGCCTGGATCTGCATGCACAGGTCGTTGGCGGTGATGCCGCCGTCGACCTTGAGGACCTCCATGTGCACGCCGGAGTCGGCCTCCATCGCGTCGACGACGTCGCGGCTCTGGTAGCAGATCGCCTCGAGCGTCGCGCGGGCCAGGTGCGCGTTCGTGTTGTACCGCGAGAGCCCGACGATCGCCCCGCGGGCGTCCGAACGCCAGTACGGCGCAAAGAGTCCGGAGAACGCCGGCACGAAGTAGACGCCGCCGTTGTCAGCGACCTGGCGTGCCAGGGCTTCGCTCTGCGACGCACCGCTGATGATGCCGAGCTGATCGCGCAACCACTGCACCGCCGAACCGGTGACCGCGATCGAACCCTCCAGGGCATAAACGGGTCTCGCGTCACCGAACTGGTAACACACAGTGGTCAACAGCCCGTTCTCGGACCGAACGATCTTCTCGCCCGTGTTGAGCAGCAGGAAATTGCCTGTGCCGTAGGTGTTCTTGGCCTCGCCGGCCTCGAGGCAGACCTGGCCGACCATCGCGGCCTGCTGGTCGCCGAGCGCACCGGTCAGTGGCACCTGGCCGGAGACTGGGCCGTCGTCGCGGGTGATGCCGTAGGCCTCCGGGCATGACGACGGCTTGATCTCGGGGAGCATCTGGCGCGGAATGTCGAAGAACGACAACAACTCGTCGTCCCAGTCGAGCGTCTCGAGGTTCATCAACATGGTGCGGCTGGCATTGGTGACGTCGGTGACGTGCACCCCGCCGCGCGTCCCCCCGGTCAGGTTCCACAGCACCCAGGAGTCGGGGGTTCCGAACAGCGCGTCACCGTTCTCCGCGTCGCGGCGCACCCCGTCGACGTTCTCCAGGATCCACTGCACCTTGCCGCCGGAGAAGTACGTCGCGGGCGGCAGGCCCGCCTTGCGGCGAATGACCTCGCCGCGGCCGTCGCGGTCCAGCGCCGAGGCGATGCGGTCGGTACGGGTGTCCTGCCACACGATCGCGTTGTAGTAGGGCCTGCCGGTCCGCTTGTTCCAGACCAGCGCGGTCTCGCGTTGGTTGGTGATGCCGAGCGCGGCCAGGTCGGTCGCCGACAGGTTCGTCTTGTTGAGCGCCGACATGATCACCGCCGCCGTGCGCTCCCAGATCTCGACGGGATTGTGCTCGACCCATCCCGCCTTCGGCAGGATCTGCTCGTGCTCGAGCTGGTGGCGGCCGATCTCGGCACCGCCGTGGTCGAAGATCATGCATCGGGTGCTGGTGGTGCCCTGATCGATCGCGGCGATGAACTCGGCGTTTCGAGCCAACGTGCACTCCCCTCTCGCTGCGGTCCGTCGTCCATCATGGACTACATGGCCGAGAAGCCCGCCAAAAATACGGCCGCGAGGTCGGCGACGTCGGAGATCGACCGGATGCCGCGCGGCGGTCCCGAGGCGTCCTGCCTGGACCGGCTGCTGCAGAGCGACCGGCAATCCGATGCGTCCACCGACGTTGCGCGCAGGCGCGGCGTGATCCGGGCGCTCCAGCTGACCGGTGGATGGTTCGGCAGCACCGAGCGATTCGCCGAGGTCGCGCTCGCGGAGGTCGAAGACATCGCCGACCCGAGGATCCTCGAGCTCGGCGCGGGCAACGGCGAGTTGTCGCGCAAGCTCCTCGACTGGCATCCATCGGCTCGGTTGACGGTCACCGATATGGACGCAGCGGCCGTGGCGGCGATGGCCGCGAGCGATCTCGGTGCGCATCCGCGCGCGAAGGTTCGCGCGTTGGATGCCACGGCGATCGACGCCGCCGACGGGTCATTCGACCTCGCGGTGTTCGCGCTGTCGTTTCACCACCTGCCGCCGGCGGCGGCCGTCCGGGCGTTCGCCGAAGGCACCCGGGTGGCCGACACGCTGTTGATCATCGACTTACCGCGGCCGCCGTCGCCGCTCCATGTCATACGTCTGGCGACCGTGCTGCCGTTCGCGCGGCTGTTGCCGCTCGTGCGCGACGGCGTCGCGACCTCGCTGCGCTGCTACAGTCCGTCGGCGCTGCGGGCACTGGCCGAACATGCCGATCCCGCAGTCGAGGTCGAGCTGCGCGGCGGACCGCTGAGCCCTCAGGTCGTGGTGGCGCGACGCGCCGACGCGGCGCCGCGATCCAACGACCAACGCTGATAGCCGAACTCGATGAGGGCATCGAGCACGTCGTACAGACCCGGATGCCGTACCAACAGATACCCAATCATCCTCACGTGGAACTTGATACCCCACTTTTCGCCCGTCAAACGTGTGACGTCGCAGGTCAGCTCCGCGGGCGTGTGATCCGATGCAGAAGCCACGCAACCGGAATCGTGAGGATCAGGGTCACGAGGAACAACACGACCACCGAACCGGTGTACACGGGCCACCGCAGCACCGACACCAGCGCGATCTCCATCACGATGACGTGCAGAAGGAAGATCTCGTACGAGATCTCACCCAGCCACACCATCGGCCCGCTACTGAGTAGCCTTGCGTACCAGCCGGTGTCACCGAGCGCCAGCGGGGCGACGACCAGCGTCGCGATCGCCGCGTAGAACACCACCTTCGCGATGTCCTCCCCGAGATTCAGGGCCGGCGCATCGGTGAGTCCGGCGATCGGCGTCGACACGACCAGATACGCAACGACCGCGAGCGGAAGCGCCGACACCGCATAGCATCGAATACCGTTGTGCGCCAGCACACTCAAGGTCATACCGCCGATGAACCACACCAGGTAGTGCGGAAGCCACATCCCCGCCCCGTTCGGCAGCCAGTCGGTGGTGTGCATGACATACAGCCACAGCGGGCTCACCGCAGCGAGCGCCGCGAGCCCGGCCAACAGCGCTCCCGGTCGACACCTTCGCCGGCACAGGACAACCAGCAACAGGTACGCCAACACCGGCAGCGCCGCGTAGAACGCCACTTCGACCGCGAGACTCCACATCTGGGTCAGCCCCTGATGCATGTAGGCGGTGATGTAGTTCGGGCTGTATATCTGGGTGAGCGTCAGATTGCGCAACAGGCCGAGCCACGTATGCCCGGGATTGGGCTCGATGGTGCGGAATTCATAGAGCGCGAACGCCACCAGGACGGTCACCACATAGGCGGGCATGATGCGGCGCACCCGATTTCGGGCGTAACGGCGAATACTCGGTGCCGGCGCACCGGTCGCTGCTGCCCGCACCCACCCGTTGAACAACAGGAATCCGGAGAGGACGAAGAAGATCGCGACGCCGATTTCCATGCGGGCGAACACCAGTCCGGCGTATCCGCGGTTGTAGGCGCCGGTGCCGTACGCGGCGTGGGTGGCCATGACGAGCAGCGCCGCGACGGCCCGGATACCCGTCAGCGAGGCGACCCGGTCGGCCCTCGAGACCTGTTCGAGCCCGCCTTGGTCGAGGTCGCTCGGCCATGGTGCTGACACCGCGTAAGTATCAAACGGTGACCGAGGAACCACGCTCCAATTCGATGATCCGGTCGGAGAGTCCGCGTCGCTTCATCTCATCGACGAAGTCGGACAGCGGGGACGCGAACACCCCGTAGTCGTCGAAGTGCACCGGAATCATCCGGGGGAGGTCGAGCAGTTCGACCACATCGGCGCCCTGCTGACCGTCCATCGTCACGGTCAGACCGAACGGCAGATGCCGGCCGAACGGCAGCCGCGTTCCCCCCAGATGCAGCACGCCCACGTCGATCGACTCGAAACGGACTGGAATCTCGCGTAATTCGTCGACAAGCAAGGTGTCACCGGAGACGTAGAGCCGCCGCCGGGCGGACCCGTCGGTGAACTCGATCATGCTGCCCATCACCGGCGGCAGGAAGCGGTCCACCGGGGTGGGTGCGTGGCGGCCGGGCAGGCTGGTGACGGTGACGCTCACCGCCCCCTTGGTGATTGTGTGGTGCTGCCACGTGTCGAGGGCGAGCGCCTGGGCGAAACCCCGGTGTTCCAGCCGTTTGGCGGCGTGCGGAGTGGTCAGGATCGGCAGTCCGTGGTCGAGCCGGCTCTGCGACACCCGGTCCCAGTGGTCGCCGTGCATGTGCGACAGCACCACCCCGTCGAGCGCGGGTAACTGTTCGATGTCGAGGGCCGGGCCTTTGCGCCGTTTGGACACCAGCCCGTAGCCGAGGTACGCATGCTGGCCCTGGTGCAAGAAGTTCGGGTCGGTCAACAGGGTGATGCCGCCGCCCGAGATCAACGTGGTGGCGTTCCCGATGAAGGTGACGGTGACGTCCATCGTCTTCACCTACCCACCCCGCCCGGCTTTAAGCCGGTGTCCGGGTGGCGAGTGTGCGCAAAATGTCGACGAATCGCGGCGTGTTCGGGTGCAAACACGCACGCTCGCCGACAATGGCGGTGTGGGCGAGGAAGTGAAGGGCACCGGCTACACCGGCGCGCACCGCCGGGAGTACCGGCGCAAGGTGCAACAGTGCCTCGACGTCTTCGAGACCATGCTCGCCCAGTCGAGCTTCGACTTCGAACGGCCGCTGACCGGCATGGAGATCGAATGCAACCTGGTCGACTCGGCGTATCAGCCCGCGATGAGCAACGCCGAGGTCCTTCAGGCCATCGCCGATCCGGCGTACCAAACCGAACTGGGCGCCTACAACATCGAATTCAACGTGCCTCCGCGACGCCTGCCGGGACGCGCGGCGCTCGACCTGGAGACCGAGGTGCGGGCGAGCCTCAACGCGGCTGAGATGAAGGCCAACCGCCACGATGCGCACATCGTGATGATCGGGATCCTGCCGACGCTGCTGCCCGAACACCTGGCCGGGCGGTGGATGAGCGAGTCGACGCGGTATCAGGCGCTCAACGACTCGATCTTCACCGCCCGCGGCGAGGACATCCTGATCGACATCGTCGGCCCCGAGCGGCTGAGTCTGCAGACCGCCTCGATCGCACCGGAGTCCGCGTGCACGAGCATGCAACTGCATCTTCAGGTGTCACCTGCCGACTTCGCGCAGAACTGGAACGCGGCTCAGGTGCTGGCGGGTCCGCAACTGGCGCTGGGGGCCAACTCCCCGTACTTCTTCGGCCACGAACTGTGGGCCGAGACGCGCATCGAGCTGTTCGCCCAGGCCACCGACACCCGCCCCGACGAACTCAAGACCCAGGGCGTCCGTCCGCGCGTGTGGTTCGGCGAACGCTGGATCACGTCGATCTTCGACCTGTTCGAGGAGAACGTGCGCTACTTCCCGTCGCTGCTACCGGAACTGTCCGACGAGGACCCGGTCCGCGAACTCGCCGAGGGCCGTACGCCGAAACTCTCCGAGCTGCGGCTGCACAACGGGACCATCTACCGGTGGAACCGGCCGGTCTACGACGTCGTGAACGGCCGCCCCCATCTGCGGGTCGAGAACCGGGTGCTGCCCGCAGGGCCGACCGTCGTCGACATGATGGCCAACGCCGCGTTCTACTACGGCACGCTGCGGACGCTGTCCGAAGAGGACAGACCGTTGTGGACGAAGATGAGTTTCGCTGCGGCGCAACACAATTTCATCGCGGCGGCGCAGCACGGGATGGACGCCAGGCTGTACTGGCCCGGCTACGGCGAGGTGACCGCCGACGAGCTGGTGCTGCGCCAGCTGTTGCCGATGGCCGACGAGGGCCTGCGCCGTTGGGAGGTCGCCGCCGAGGTGCGCGACCGGTACCTCGGGGTGATCGAGGGCCGCGCGAAGACGGGGCGCAACGGCGCCACCTGGCAGGTCGCGACCGTGCGCGCCCTGCAGGAGCGCGGTATGGCGCGGCCCGCCGCACTGGCGGAGATGCTGCGCCGGTACGGGGCGCGGATGCACAACAACGAGCCCGTGCACACCTGGGACGAGGGCTTCGACGAGTGAGGGCGGTCGTTCGCGGTTTCTGGCTGCTGGTGCTCATTGCCATGGCGGCGGCGTGCCACGGCGGTCAGCAGGCGCGCGCGGACACCGTCGAAGCCCGGCTCGACCGGCCGTTCGTCCTGGCCGGCGGCCAGCAGGCCTCGCTCACCGGTGAGTCGCTGCGCCTGCGGTTCACCGCGGTGCCGGAGGATTCGCGTTGCCCCACCGAGGTCGAATGCTTCTGGACGGGCCAGGCACGCGTCATCGTCATGGTCGACGACGGACGCGCGGGCGAGGAGACCGTCGAGTTCAACACCAATCCCGCGCCTGGCCAGAACCGGCAGACGGTCCAGACGGGCAACTACGAACTGACGCTGCAGGCGCTCGACCCCTATCCCCGCACGCCCGATGACGCCCCGCCTCTGTCGGACTACCGGGCGACCTTGCTGGTGCACCGAACCGGCTGACCCCTCACCCGACGGCGGCCAACGCCGCGGCGAACCGCTCGAGTTCCTCGGTGGTGACGTCGACGTGTGGGGATGCCCGCAGCACGGGTGCCGTCATCTCGAACGGAGCCCGCTGCGCGTCGGCGTAGGTGGTGACGATCCGGTGTTCGGCGATCAACCGCTTGCGCACCTCCTGAGGGTCGGCGCCGTTGGTCGGCGCAAGCGTGGTGATCGCGGTCGGCTCGTCGCGCGGCTCGATTACCCGCCATTCCTTGACGCCGGCCAAAGCGTCGCGGGTCATCACCCCCACCTCCGCCAGCCGGGCCCGGACCCGCTCCGGCCCGTGTGCGAGGTGCTCTCCCAGCGCGATCGAGAAGCCTACGCGGGCAGCGATATTCGCCTCGCCATGCTCCAAGCGCGACAGGACCGGCAGCGGCAGGTTCCACTCCGGCGGCGGCAACCGGGGCCGCAGCCGCTGCGCGAGCTCGCGATGGACCGCCAGAAAACCCACGCCCCGCGGACCCGCGATCCACTTGCGCGACGAACCGTAGATCGCCGCCGGTGTGACCGCGCAGTCGAGATGACCGAGCGCCTGGGCGGCGTCGACGACCAGCGGCACACCGAGGTCCGCGCATGTGACGGCCAGCGCCGAGAGCGGTTGGGCGAGCCCGCGGTGACTGGCCAGCGCCGTCAGGTGCACCAGGGCGGGCGGATCGTCGGCAAGGTCGCGGGCGGCCGCCTCCGGGTCGAGCCGGCCGTCGCCGTCGGCGGGCAACGCGCGCACGGCGAACGCGTTGGCCGCCATGATCGCCAGGTTCGGGCCGTACTCACCCGGCAGACACGCCAGCGTGCGGGGCCCGGGCCAGGCGCTCAGCAGCAGGTCCAGCGCGGCATTCGCTCCGGTGGTGAACACGACGTCGCCGGCTGTCAGCCCGGTCAGGGCGCCGAGCGCGGCGCGGCCCGCGTCGAGTGCCGGGGCGGCGACCTCGGCGGCGACGTAACCGCCGACCTCGGCTTCGTGGCGCGCGTGCTGTGCGGCCGCCTCGATGGCCGCGAAGCTCTGGCGGGAGCAGGCGCCGCTGTCCAGGTGCACTCCGGCGACGGCCGGGCGGGCCGACCGCCACCGCTGCGCGAGGCTCATTTCGTCGACAGCGACAGCCCGAAGTCGCCCGCGGCGTCGGTCCACCAGTGCGTCATCCGCAGCCCTGCCGCGGCGAGTTCGGCCTGGACGCCCTCGGGCCGGAACTTGCAGGACACCTCGGTCAGCATCGCCTCACCGGCGGCGAACTCGACGGTCAGATCGAGGTCGCGGACACGGACCCGCTGCGCTTCGGTGGCGCGCAGCCACATCTCGATACGCTCGTCGTCAGCGTTCCAGCGCGCCACATGCTCGAACATGTCCAGATCGAAATCGGCGCCGAGTTCACGGTTCACGACCGCCAGCACGTTGCGGTTGAAGCGTGCGGTCACCCCCGCGCTGTCGTCGTAGGCGCGCACCAGGCGGTCGGTGTCCTTCACCAGGTCGGTACCCAGCACGAGGTTGTCACCGGGGTGCAGTGTCTCGGACAGGGCCGCCAGAAACTCGGCACGCGGACCGGCGGTGAGGTTGCCGATCGTCGAGCCCAGAAACGCGACAAGACGACGTCCGCGGCGGGGGATCTGGTCGAGGTGCTCCTCGAAATCGCCGCACACGGCGTCGATCTCGAGCCCGGGGTAGTCGTCCTGAAGCGCCGCGCCCGCGGCAGCGAGCACGCTCGCGTCGACGTCGAACGGGATGAACCGCCGAAGCGAGCCGTTGTCGTGCAGGGCGTCGAGCAGTAGGCGGGTCTTCTCCGATGTGCCGCTGCCCAGTTCGACCAACGTGTCCGCACCGGATGCCGCGGCGATCTCGGCCGCCCGGTCCCGCAGGATCTCGGCCTCGGCGCGGGTCGGATAGTACTCGGGCAGTCGCGTGATCTGATCGAACAGGTCGCTGCCGACGGAGTCGTAGAACCACTTGGGCGGCAACGACTTCGGTGATGAGGTCAGTCCTTCGAGCACATCGCGACGCAGCGCGGTCGCGGCCGAGTCGGCGGACAGGTGGTTGGACAACGACAGCGTGCCCGCGCGATCGGCTCCCCGCTGGACTGTCATCAGGATCCCTTCAGTTCGAGCAGGTGCACGCCGGAGGGCGAAACCTCGACAAGGTGCCGATCCGGGATCTCCTGCCAGGCCGGGTCGTCGTCGTACGGTTCACTGGCCAGGACGACGCCGTCGGAACGGCGTAACACCGACAGTGTGTCGCCCCAGGTGGTCGCGAGCAGACGTGTTCCGTTGCCCGCCAATATGTTCAGCCGCGCGTTCGGATCAGCCGCGGCCACCTCGGTGATGGTCTCTCCGAGCGAGTCCAGCCCGCGGTCGAAGATCAGCGCCGCGAGCAGGGCGCTGTCGTTGGTCGACTCGGCGCGGGGGGACAGCGGCAGGACCGCGCGATCGACCAGGCCGTTGTGGGAGAGCAGCCAGTGCCCGTCGGTGAACGGCGCGGCAGCCGTCGCCTCGATCGGCATGCCGACGCTCGCCGACCGAACCGCCGCGACCACGCAACCGCTGCGCAGGGCCGGCGCGACCGAGGCGAGCGAAGCGTCGCCCCACATCGGCGTCGCGCTGCGCCACCGGCGGGGGGTCGGTCCGTCGAAGAAGCCGACGCCCCAGCCGTCGGCGTTCATCAGGCCGTGCTTCTGGCGGCGCGGTGAATAGGACTGCACCAGAAGCCCGTTGGCGGGGTCGAGGATCAGCGACGCCACCGAAACCGGTTCACCGAGCCACCCGAGGTGCCTGCACATCAAGAAGTCTCTCTTCGCGCGAGCGGCTCATCGTCAGCATTCTCTCTTCGCGCAAGCGGCTCATCGCCGACGTCCCAGGCCAGTCGCACGCCGGAGAAGATCTGGCGTCGGATGGGGTGGTCCCAGTTGCGGAAGCTGGGCCGCAGGATGCTGGATGCGACCGCCCACGACCCGCCGCGCAAGACCTTGTAGTCGCCGTCGAAGAAGGGCTGTGAGTAGCGCTCGTAGATCATCGGTGTGAATCCCGGCCAGGGTCGCAGCGGCGACGTCGTCCACTCCCACACGTCGCCGAGCATCTGTTCGGCGCCGTAGGCGGAGGCGCCGGCCGGATATGCGCCGACGGGGGCGGGGCGCAGCGCATCTCCGCCGAGGTTGGCCAGCGCGGTGGTGGGTTCGCTTGTGCCCCAGGGATAACGGCGGCGCGCTCCGACGGCCGGGTCCCAGGCACACGCCTTTTCCCATTCCACTTCGGTGGGCAGTCGGGCGCCCGCCCACGCCGCGTACGCCTCGGCTTCGAAGAGCGTGACGTGCTGGACCGGCTCGGTGTCGGGGATCTCCTCGACGTGGCCGAACCGGGTGCGCGTGCCGTCCGGATCCCAGAACTGCGGCGCCCGAAGACCCGCCTCGGTCCGGTGCTTCCAACCGCGGTCCGACCACCACCGGGGTTCGTCGTATCCGCCGTCGTCGATGAACCGGCGCCACTCGCCGTTGGTCACCGGGACGCGACCGATGCGGAAGGCAGGAACGTCGACGGTGTGCGCCGGCCGTTCGTTGTCCAGTGAAAAGGGTTCGGCGGCGGCGTCGACACCGAGCACGAACTCGCCGCCGGGCACCAGCACCGACGTGCCGGCCACCTCGGGACGGCCTTCGGGGAGCGGGATCCCGGGCTCGAGCAGCGGCGGCCCGCTGCGGAGGTTCAGCGCCTGCAACATGGTTTCGTCGTGCTGGTTCTCGTGGCTGATGACCAGTCCGAAAACGAACCCCGGGTCGTCCTCGGGCAGCGCGTCCAACGTGTCGAGCACCTTGTTCCGCACGGTCGCGCAGTAGGTCCTGGCGTCCGATGGCGGCAGCAGCGGGAGGTTCACGCGGCTGGCTCGCGAGTTGACGAACGCGTCGTAGAGGCGTTCGACCTCGGGACGCAGCATCCCCGGCCGGTCCGGGTTGCCGTCGCGCAGCAACCACAGCTCCTCCTGCTGCCCGATGTGCGCGAGATCCCACACCAGCGGGCTCATCAGCGGGCTGTACTGGCGGCCCAGCTCCGCGTCGTCGAAGTCGACGAGCAGCAAGGTGCGCCCGCGTGCCGTGGTCAGTTCGCGCGCGATGGTTTCGCGAGGCGTCACAGTTCCCCTCGTGCCAGTTGCGTGACCGCGGCCGCGATCCCGTGTCGTGCGGCGCGCTCGCCGAAGTCGTCGGCCGGACACCGTCCCTGCTCGACCGAACGCAACAGCTGCTGCATCGATTCCTCGAGCTCGGCCGGGGCTCGTTCGGCGGCCGCCTGCACGCACCGTTCGGCGGCGGCCTGCAATCGCGGATCGGCCAGGCCGACGCGGGCCGCCTGGTCCCATTTGGTGGCGACGGGTTCGGTGGCCTCGGCGGCGAGGTCGGCGGCCGCCGGATCGTCGAGGAGGGTGACGAGCGTGAACGCGACCGCTGGCCAGACCGCGTCCGGCGCGCTGTCCAGATAGCGGATCTCGAGCCACTGGCGCGGCCGCACCGGCGGAAACAACGTCGTCAGGTGGTATTCGAGATCGGCCACGGTGGGACGGCGCGCCCCAAGCTCGACGCGTCCGTCGGCCCAGTCAGCGAACGGCACCCATTCGGAGACCGGTTCGGCGTCGGCATCGGCATGGTTGACGAGCATCACCGGCGCTTTGAGCGCATAGTGCGCCCAGTCGCTGGCGGGGTCGTCGCCGATCTCACCGAGGACGGGCCCGCAGCGGGCGGAATCCAGTTGGCTCCATACACGTTGGCGCGACGACTGCCACCCGGACACCTCTGCGCTGAGCAGCGGCGAATTCGCAGCGATCGCGACCATCGTCGGCCCGAGCGCGTGGGCGAGCCGCACCCGGTCCGCCCAGCCCTCTCGGGGGCCCGCATCGAGGTTGATCTGCACCGAGGCCGTCGACGTCATCATCGCCGCGCCCGCAGCCGCGGTACCGCTTGCGGTGAAGAACGCCTCCATCGCCCGGTAGCGCGCGCCCGGATTGACCCGTTCGGGTGGTCGCAGCGGGTCCGCCCCCAGCAGCACCAGGCCGAACCCGGCGCGCGCGAACGCCGCGCGCAGCACGGCGCGGTCGGCGATCATGGCGTCGATCGCGGCGAGCGGACCCGCAAGCGGCGGCCCGGACAACTCGACGGCGCCGCCGGGCTCGACGGTGACCCTGCTGCTTCCGGGCAGCGGCGGTAGGTCGGCGATGATCGCGGTGAGCTCAGCCCACGCGGGCCTGCGCATGGGATCGGTCAGATCGAAGCAGTGCGCCTCGATCTCGAGTCCCACCTGCCCTACCGGACCGTCGCGCAGACATCCGTCGGCAACCCGGCGAGCAGCGGCGTCGGCGCTGGTCAGCTGGATGCACCCGGCCGGCGGCGGGTGCGCGTCCTCCACCTCGGACGTGATGGTGAAAGTCATTCCGACCATCCCCTTCCGGGAGTGGACCGCTCGCCCCCTTCAACCATCTTCCAGACGTGACCGACAAAGTCTCGCGTTTTTTGGATGACGCTTTCGTTACGCGAACTTCAACGCCACTTCCGGCTACTGCCCGAGTGTGTTCTGCATCGCCCCTGCCAGTGCGTTCACCGCGGGCCCGCCGTTGCCGGACTGGCAGACCTTGGCTTGCAGCAAAACATTTTCGCGTTTGCGTGTAGTGGTGAAGCAGCGGCGATCGGTACCCGCCTCCTGCTTGACCCAGTCGGCGTCCGTCGCCGAGGCGGGCCCACCGGTGAAGGTCCACACCTGGGTCGTGAAATTGTCCAGGTGCATCGCGGTGGTCTGACCGTTACAGCCGACCGTGCGGTCGACGACGCGATGGAAGGCTCGGTCGGCGGCGTCAGCGGTCGCGAACACGCCGACCGCCTGTTTGATCAGATGCGTCGCATCAGTGGGCGACTCCTGGGTCACCGCACCGTTGAACGACGCGAGGTCCGGGTCGGCGTAGACGTCGGGTAGACCGACGTCTGCCCAGTTGTTGCACGCCGGATTGTCGACCGAGAAGGTCTGCACCGGTTCGGTGAACAACGACTCGAATCGCATTGTGGCGCCGACGATGTTGCCCACGGAGCCCTTCGGCAGCACGGCATAGTTCACCACGCCCGGATCCGAAGGGCGCGCCGAGGCGAGGCCGGCGGGCGCCACCATCGACAAGCCGATGACCACGCCGACGCGCGCTGCGGCGACCGCCCGCATCGATCAGACCTTCGCGGACAACTTGACTTCGATGTTGCCGCGTGTGGCCTTCGAGTAGGGGCAGAAGTCGTGGGCCTTGGCCATCAGGTCGTCGGCCACGCTCTGCTCTAGGCCCGGCAGGTAGCCGATCAGGTGGGCCGTGAGCCCGAAGCCACCCTCGGAGTCCGGACCGAAGCCGACCTGCGCGGTGATCGAGGTGGCTTCGTCGATGTCGATCTTGTTGTTGCGGGCCTGCAGCCGCAGCGCCCCGAGGAAGCATGCCGCGTAACCCGACGAGAACAGCAGTTCGGGGTTCACGCCCTCGCCGCTACCGCCGAGCTCCGTGGGCGGACGGGTATCGAGATCGATCTTGCCGTCGGAGGACCGGACGTGGCCGTCGCGGCCGCCTCCCGACGCGGTGGACTCTGCGGTGTACTTGACCTCAATGCTCATGGGCTCGATCATGCCAGCCCACGCGCAGACGGCAAGACACCCGTCCCCGCTCGTCAATCGGCCGTGCCGTCGACGAGACTCCGTGGCGCAGTGTCGACTCGTGATCGTTACGGGCGGGCCGGCGCGGATGTGGTCGGCGCCTGTGGCGACTGCGGAGGCGCGGGCGGCTGGAAACGCGGACCCTGCGAGTTGCCTGGGCCGCCGAAGGGGGGTCGGCCGAACTCCCCGCCCGGTCCCATCGGGAACCCCGGCGGCGGGCCGCGGTGGAAGATCGCGGTACCGCGGTCGTGGCCGCCGTGATGGCCACCGCGGTGATGCCCGCCGGAGTGCGCGCCGAGGATGAATCCGGAGAAGAAGATCACCGCGACGATGAACACGACACCGGCGACGATGCCGACCCAGGCCGCCGCGGCGCCGAGCCTCGAGCGGCGCGGGGCGACGGGATCCTGCTCAGGTGTTGCGACCACGGGGGTGGTGGCGGGTTCGGGTGTTTCGGTCATGCCTGACATCATGCGAGCCGTTTCGATGAGCCCGTCATGTGCCACCTATGAGCCGGCTGTGAAAACGCCGATTGACATCCGGCGATGTGCGCGAATAGTTTCGACTACACGCGTTGTCAGTCTGGCTTGAAGGGAATCGCGACGATGCAGCGTCCTACCCCGACGCGTCACCCGGAGCGACCACGCCCGGTGCCTGCCAGCATCCGCGTCATGGCCAAGGCGATGGGCATCGGCGAGCCGACACCGCAGCAGTGGCGCCGGCTGGGCGAGCGGTTGACGGTCGGCGACGAACCGGTGGACCGCCTCGTCGAATGGATGTCGACCGTCGGCGTCAAACAGACACGTCCGTTGTTCGACAGGGCACTGACCCACGGCATCGACGCGGTCCCCGACGCTCCGGAGCCGCTGCGCGAGTTCTTCACGGCCGTGGAGGAGCTTCCGGACTGGGTCGACCAGGAGAAGCTGCGGCGCGGACAGCGCGCGC
>NZ_LZJE01000222.1:0-612 GCF_001666865.1 Mycobacterium sp. E136 | reverse complement strand
CAGCGAACCGCGGCGCAGGGTTCCACGTCACCACGCGTCCCATAGCAGGCCATTAAAAGCTTCATCGCGTCCTACCCTCTCATTTTTTTGCGGAGCCTTTCACTGTTGTTGCTGAGGCGCAATGGCGCCGACGGCTGCCGCGGTTCCAATTCGACCGGCCACGCCATGCCACCGCCAGCGGCACCGGAGTGGCCGGCTCGCCCCAGCAGTAGTCGCCGTGGGACTCCGCCGACCCCGATGTACTCTCTGGTCCACGCAACTTGAAGGGGGGCAGTGGATGGCCAGATCCCTGAGATTTGTGCTGGCAAGCTACGGAAGTCGTGGCGATGTGGAGCCCTGCGCCGCGGTTGGCCGTGAACTGCTGCACCGCGGGCACGAAGTGCACATGGCCGTCCCCCCTAACCTGGTGGGCTTCGTCGAGTCGGCAGGGCTCGGCGCGACGGCGCTCGGTCCGGACCCGCAGGAGATGCTCGAAGCGCATTGGGCCTTCTACAGAACGTGTTTTCGCACGCCTTGGCGCATCCGCGAAGTGAGCAGACTGTCGCGCGAGGCATGGGAACCCAAGGCTCGAGCGTGGGAAGAGCTGAGCAGAACGCTGACGTCTCTTGCGAA
>NZ_LZJE01000221.1:0-22132 GCF_001666865.1 Mycobacterium sp. E136 | reverse complement strand
AGACGACCGGCAGCAGCAGTAGTTGGGCGAACACCGCGATGCCGCGACCCCAGCGCCTGCCCGTCCACAACGCCCATCCCGCGGCGAGCACCCCGCCGCCCATGAGCGCGAACCACAGCGCGGTCCCGTACTTGTTGAGGCCGGACTCCTCGGCCAGGCCGAACCCGCTCACCACGTACACCAGCGCCGCCACCAGCGCAGCCGCGCCCTCCAAGGCGACGAGGACCGCGGCTTGGCGCACCGTCGTGGGCGATGGAACGATCACGCCCTCGAGCGTAGAGGGGCGCGCCGGACCCGTTCAGTAGGCTCGGACCCCGTGCGCGCCGTGCTGATCGTGAACCCGAATGCGACCTCGACGACCGCGGCCGGCCGTGACCTGTTGGCCCACGCCCTGGAGAGCCGGGTGAAGCTGACCGTCGTCCATACCGACCACCGCGGCCACGCCATCGAGATCGCCCGCGACTCGGCCCGCGAGGGCGTCGACGTGCTCATCGTGCACGGTGGCGACGGCACGGTGAACGAAGTGGTCAACGGAGTGCTGGAGGTCGGCGGGCCCGGCGCCGCCGCACCGGCCGTCGGTGTGGTCCCTGGTGGTTCGGCCAACGTCTTCGCACGGGCGCTGGGCATCAGCCCCGATCCCATCGAGGCAACCAATCAGCTGATCGACCTGCTGTCGGAGTACCGCCGTCGCAAGACGTGGCGGCGCATCGGTCTGATGGACTGCGGTGAGCGCTGGGGTGTGTTCACGGCGGGAATGGGCGTGGACGGGGACGTGGTGGCGGCCGTCGAGGCGCAGCGCGCCAAGGGACGCGCGGTGACCGCCTCCCGCTACGTGCGCGTGGCCATCCGCGAGGTGCTGGCGAGCACCCGCAAGGAACCGTCGCTGACGCTGCATCTGCCCGACCGCGAGCCGGTCGGCAGCGTCCACTTCGCGTTCGTGTCCAACGCCAGCCCGTGGACGTACGCCAACGCCAGGCCGGTGTGGACCAACCCGATGACGACGTTCGAGACGGGGCTCGGACTTTTCGCCACGACCAGCATGAACGTGTGGGCAAACTTGATGCTGGTGCGACGGATGTTGTCGAAGAAGGCCCGTATCGAGGCAAAACACCTGGTCCGCGACGACGACCTTCCGTGGCTGCAGGTGACCAGCGATGCGCCGGTCGCCTGCCAGATCGACGGCGATTACGTCGGACTTAGAGACTCGATGATGTTCACCGCGGTTCCCGATGCGCTCGGAGTGCTGGCGCCCGCCCCGGCGGACCTCCCTGACCTGCGATGATGATGCCCAAGCGTAGGATTCTGGGCGCAGTTGGATCGAGTCTAGTACAGACGAGTGCACGGCGTGCGACGCCACCGGCCTAGTGACATTGCGCACTTGTTAACTCGCGAGTATTGACATCTGTCCAGCCTGTGAAAGCATCGAAGCAACGTTGCAGAAACATTCAATGTGCACGCGTTAAACAGCCGAACAAAATGCCGTGCGTCGTGCTGCGCACAGGTGACGTATCTGACGAGGAGTTTGATCTAATGGATTGGCGCCACAAGGCGGTCTGTCGCGATGAGGATCCGGAACTGTTCTTCCCGGTGGGAAACAGCGGCCCGGCGCTCGCTCAGATCGCCGACGCGAAGCTCGTCTGTAACCGCTGCCCGGTGACCACCGAGTGTCTGACCTGGGCTTTGGAGTCCGGACAGGATGCTGGCGTCTGGGGCGGCATGAGCGAGGACGAGCGTCGCGCGCTCAAGCGTCGCAACGCCCGCACCAAGGCTCGCAGCGGAGTCTGAGCTTCACCAGAACCAAACAACTACGGCCCCGACATTCGTCGGGGCCGTATTTTTCTGCCAATGCACTAATAGCCATTTAGCGACGCAATTGGCCGATTCGCGAATTGCGCGGTTGTCCTACTGCGCGGCACGCCGCGGCCGGCCCAGCGGCACCCGCAGCACCACGTCGGTCCCCCCGGTCGGCACCTCGTGCATGCCCAGCGACCCGTCCAGTTCCGCCGACACCAGCGTCCGCACGATCTGCAGGCCGAGCCGGTCGGACTTCTCCAGGCTGAACCCGTCGGGCAGCCCGCGGCCGTCGTCGTGCACGACGACGTCCAGCCATCGCGCCGACCGTTCGGCCCGGATCGTGACGCTCCCCTCCCGGGCCCCGGGTTCGAAGGCGTGCTCGATCGCGTTCTGCACCAGCTCGGTGATCACCATGATCAGCGCGGTGGCGCGGTCGGCATCGAGCACACCGAGGTCGCCGACGCGGTGGATGCGGATCGGGCTGTCAACGGCGGCAACGTCATTCATCATCGGCAGGATGCGGTCGACCACCTCGTCGAGGTTGACCTCCTCATCCACCGACATCGACAGCGCGTCGTGCACCAGAGCGATCGACGACACCCGTCGCACCGACTCCATCAGCGCCTCGCGGCCTTCGTCGTTGTTGGTGCGCCGGGCCTGCAGCCGCAGCAGTGCGGCGACGGTCTGCAAGTTGTTCTTCACCCGGTGGTGGATCTCGCGGATCGTGGCGTCCTTCGACAGCAGCGCCCGATCGCGACGCTTGACCTCGGTCACGTCGCGGATCAGCACCGCGGCGCCTACGGGCTTGCCGTGCACCACCAGCGGCAGGGTGCGCATCAGCACCGCCGCGCCGCCCGCGTCGACCTCCATGCGCATGCTCGATCCGCCCGCCAGCGAGTCGCGCACGTGGTTCGCCAGCTCCTGCGCCTCGAACGGGTCGCCGATGAGCGGACGGGTGACGGTGACCAGGTTGTGGCCGCCCAGCTCGGCGGCCAGGCCCATCCGGTGGTAGGCCGAGATCGCGTTGGGGCTCGCGAAGGTGACCACGCCGTCCTCGTCGAGCCGGATGAAGCCGTCGCCCACGCGTGGACTCGACCGCGACATCGCGATGTCGCCGACATTGGGGAAGGTGCCTTCGGAGAGCATGTGCAGCAGGTCGCCCGCGCAGTCGAGGTACGCCGACTCCAACGGGCTGGCCTTCCTGGCTGCCAGCGCGGTCTGATGGGTCAGCACCGCGACGACCTCGTCCTTGTACCGCACGGGGACGGCTTCCACGTTGAGTCCAGGGGAAACCTGTTGTCCCGCACCGTCTCCCACGACGATGTCGCCCCTGGTGAAGGCCGCGGTCACAACCGGCATCGCATCGGCGTCGGCCAGCGTGCTGACCGCGTCGGCCAGCAGCACCGTCGGGGCGGTGTTCGGCCGCACCTGGGCCACGCAGACCAGGGCGCCGTCGTCGCGGCGCACCCACATCAGGTAGTCGGCGAAGGACAGGTCGGCGAGCAACTGCCACTCGCCCACCACTGCGTGCAGATGGTCGACCGCATTGCCGGGCAGCATGGTGTGCTCGGCGAGCAGGTCACCGAGGGTCGACATCGCGAACTACTTCCGGCGGGGTGTCACGAGGCCGCGCTGATCAGCTGATCACCGCGATGAGATCGCCGGCCTGGATGACGTCGCCGACCGAGACGCTGACCTTGCTGACGGTGCCCGCGACCTCGGCCAGCACCGGAATCTCCATCTTCATCGACTCCAGCAGCACCAGGGTGTCCCCCTCGCCGATCTGATCGCCCTCGCTCACCACGACCTCGAGCACACTGGCCACGATCTCAGCGCGAACGTCCTCGGCCATCATCACCCCATTACTCTTCGCTGCCGTATGCGTTTCGGCATACATCGAACCACACGACCGGCTTGTCAGCGCTGTCGCCGGGTCATGAGACAATGGTTTGAACGTGCCCGGTGGATACGGGCCGAGCAATCCCGCAGAGCATTCGGAGGTAGACCATGGCCAAGCGTGGCCGTAAGAAGCGTGACCGCAAGCACTCGAAGGCCAATCACGGCAAGCGGCCCAACGCCGGTTCGAAGTCGGTGCGCTGACGCGCCCAGAGGTGATCTCCGGCGTTAACCGCGCCGGATGATGGTGGTGCGGCTGATCTCGATGCGCAGCCGCTCACGCAGGCTGTCCGGGGCCTTCTCGCCCCCACACTTCTTCGCGATCAGGTTCTTGACCCGCTCCTCGACGCCGTAGTGCCGCAGGCATGCGGGGCATGCCTCGAGGTGATGGCGCAGCTTGTCGCGCGTTTCAGGAGTGCATTCGCCGTCCAGCAGCGTCCACACCTCGGCGATGACCGCGGCACATTCGGGATGTTCGGGGTCGATCGGGCCGACGGGGGGCTGCCATCGCTCATCGTCAGGGAACGAGCTCACGACGAGACCTCCTCGGGTGTGTCCATCTGCTCTCCCCGGATGAACCCGCGGTCGCGGGCCACGTCGCTCAGCAAGTCACGGAGCTGCCGCCTGCCCCGGTGCAACCGGGACATCACTGTGCCTATCGGCGTGTCCATGATCTCGGCGATCTCCTTGTATGGGAAGCCTTCGACGTCGGCGTAGTACACAGCCATCCTGAAGTCCTCGGGTAACGCCTGCAACGCTTCCTTGATCTCACTGTCCGGCAGCGCCTCGAGCGCCTCGACCTCCGCCGAGCGCAATCCGGTCGAGGAATGCTCGGCGTTGGCCGCCAGCTGCCAGTCGGTGATCTCCTCGGTGGGGTACTCGGCCGGCTGGCGCTGCTTCTTGCGGTAGCTGTTGATGTAGGTGTTGGTCAGGATGCGGTACAGCCACGCCTTGAGATTGGTGCCCTCGCGGAAGGAGCGGAAGCCGGCGTAGGCCTTGATCATGGTTTCCTGCAACAGGTCCTCGGCGTCGGCGGGGTTGCGCGTCATCCGCAGCGCACCGCCGTAGAGCTGGTCGAGCAGCGGAATCGCGTCGCGCTCGAATCGCGCGGTCAGTTCGGCGTCGGTCTCCTGCGGAGCCTCCGGCGTCGAATCTCGCGTTGACCCGTCGGAGTCGGTCATCGTGGGGAACACCGTCCCTTCTGTCGCGGTGCCAGCGAACAATCCCGATAGATTCATCGAGAGCACTGGAAAGTCCATGGCCAGCGTTGGCACCTGACCCCCTTCACTCATCCTAGAGGTTGAGACCGACATGTTTTCTGTCCGCGAACCTTCGCCGCGGTACAGCCACCGTCAATAACAGCGGCACGGCCCCCGGTTGTTCCCCGAATCGCGACGTACGCGCATCGCACTAGGCTGACGCGGTGCCACGCGCAGCAACTCCGGCGATTGCGGCCCTGCTGGCCGCCGACGTCGCGCACGAGGTCTTGCGGTACCGCCACGACCCTCGCAACGCGTCGTTCGGCGACGAGGCCGTGGACGCGCTCGCGAAGTCCGAGGGCGTCGAGCCCGCGCAGATCCTCAAGACGCTGGTGCTCACGCTGCCCAAGGGGCTCGGCGTCGCGGTGCTGCCGGCGCCGACCAAGCTCTCGCTCAAGGCGGCCGCGGCCGCCCTGGGCGTGCCCAAGGCCACGATGGCCGAACGCGCGGCGGCCGAGCGGTCGACGGGCTATGTGATCGGCGGCATCTCCCCGCTGGGCCAGCGCACGCCGCTGCCGACGGTCGTCGACGAGAGCGCGCTGGCCTGGGACCGGGTGCTGTGCAGCGCAGGCAAACGCGGCTGGGACGTCGCGGTGGCGCCGCAGGACCTCGTCCGGCTGACCGACGCCGTCACCGCGGACATCTGTGCCTGACGGTCCGCGAAACCGTCTTCCGGCAGAGAAAAGCCGAGCGGGGGCCTGCTGGAATACCGTTTCGCGGCTCTAGGGTGAGACGCATGGCACAAGCAGCGTTGTCCGGGAAAACCATGTTCATCTCCGGCGCGAGCCGCGGCATCGGCCTGGCGATCGCCAAGCGCGCGGCCGCCGACGGCGCCAACATCGCGTTGATCGCGAAAACGGCCGAGCCCCACCCCAAACTGCCGGGCACGGTTTACACCGCGGCCAAGGAACTCGAGGAAGCCGGCGGGCAGGCGCTGCCGATCGTCGGCGACATCCGCGACGGTGACTCGGTGGAAGCGGCGGTCGCCAAGACCGTCGAGCAGTTCGGCGGCATCGACATCTGCGTCAACAACGCCTCGGCGATCAACCTGGGTTCGATCACCGACGTGCCCCTGAAGCGGTTCGACCTGATGAACGGCATCCAGGTGCGCGGCACCTACGCGGTCTCGGCGGCGTGCATCCCACACATGATGGGCCGGGAGAACCCGCACATCCTGACGCTGTCGCCGCCGGTTCGCCTGGAGCCCCAGTGGCTCAAGCCCACCGCTTACATGATGGCTAAGTACGGAATGTCGTTGTGCGCGTTGGCGATCGCCGAGGAGATGCGCGACGCCGGCATCGCCTCGAACACGTTGTGGCCGCGCACGCTGGTGGCCACGGCGGCCGTGCAGAACCTGTTGGGTGGCGACGAGGCGATGGGCCGTGCCCGCAAGCCCGACGTTTACGCCGACGCGGCGTACGTGGTCCTCACCAAGCCCGCGCGCGAGTTCACCGGTCAGCCGCTGCTGTGCGAGGACGTGCTGCTGGACTCCGGGGTGACCGACCTGTCGGTGTACAACTGCGTTCCCGGTGCGGAACTGGGGGTCGACCTCTGGGTGGACACCCCCAACCCGCCCGGATACACGGGTCCGTAGTCAGGCGACGACGCACGGGCGCCCGAACCGCGCCTGCACGCCCGTCGTGAACAGCGCCCGCAGCATCGGGCCCGCGGGGGAGACTCCGGCGGCGGCGACGAGATCGTCGCGCAGGCCGATGATTTCGGCGGCGCACAGCGGCCACGGGTCGTGTTCGTTGGGCACCCACCACGTGCGGCCCGCCTTGCGGGTGTGCGCGCCCCAGCGGGCGGTCAGCCACACCTCAAGCGGGGTGGGTGTCACCACCTCGCCGACGCGCACGGTGACGACGCTGCGCAATCCGCGGTGCGGCCACCGCCGCTCGCTGGTGTAGGTGACGGTGTCGGCCGTCCTGTCGATGCGCATCTTCGCCCAGGTGTAGGGGATGCCGAGGGCGAGGCGCAGCGTGGGAACGACCGCCAACCGGGCGGTCTCCAGCGAACGGAACACCGCCCCGTGGCGGCCCGACTCGTCGATCGAGTACAACCGGACGTTGGTCTCGGCGAAGGTGCCGAGGTACGGCAGCGGCACCGCCCGCCCCAGCGTCGTACCGCGCATCCGGAACGGCACGAGTCCGACGTAGGTGAGCCCGTCACCGAAGACGTCGGGGCGGGTGCCCGGCGGGTAGAGCGAGGCGACCGTGTCCGGGCCCACCGGCCAGTGCAGGAAAGTCAGGTCGCACCAACGTTGTTGGGAGAAGACCGGTCGCGGCACCGTACCGGCGACGACCGGGTACCCCGCCAGCGCGTCGTCGTCGATCGGGCCCGTCATCGGCTCATCGTGACATCGCGGTCACGCGATCGTCAGGGAACGCAGAGTTCGAAGCCGACCAGGTTGGCCGGCCAGAACAGCGCTGTCGCCATGAACGCGCCGATGTCCGAACCGGCCGGCATCCGGGTGCGGAACGCGGTGTCGATGAGCTGCACCTGCTCGGCGTCGAAGAACGCCCACACCAAACCGATCAACAGGTACGGGATCGCCAACCACATTCCGAGTTCGAGCATCGCCTCGACGCTGATGCGACGACTGAGCAGGCGGCGCAGCGCGGTCACACCAGCGCCTTGTGCGTGCGGACCCGGCGGCGGACGTCGCCGAGCAGCACATAGCTGCCACCCTGGCGAATGAACACCGGCATGAAACGGTTGACGAAAGCGACTGTGAGGAACAGCGATTCGAAGAGGAACTGGCGGAACCCGCTCCAGCGCAGGCCCATCTGTTCGCGGAAGACCGGCGCGAGGAACCCGGCGGTCAGGAATTTCAACAGCGGGCGGAACGGCAGCCCCAGAAGCGGATTGATCATGCGTAGGTCGAGCATGTGCATCAGGTATCCGCGAACCCGGTCGTCGATCTTGACCCGTTCGCACGCGGTCCGCCAGTAGTCGTCGAACTCGGCGCGGGTCGGCGGCCACTGGTCCTCGGTGACCTGCAGCGTGGTGCCCAGCGGCCACGCGGAGCGATAGAACTGCTCGGCCTGCTGGGGCGTCATCTCGCCGCGCAGGAGCTGATAGGTGTCCTCCAGGCCGACGAAAAGGCAAGCGGCCACCCACATCTGCAGGTCCCGGTCGAAGGCGTTGTACCGCACCGGGCTCTCGTCGGTCGACTTGACGTGCCGGTGCGAGGTGTTGACGGCCTCGCGGAACACCGCGCGGTCATCGGGCGTGCCGAGCACCGCCACGGCGAGGTACTGGAACGTCGTCCGCGCCCGCTTCCACGGATGCTTGAGCAGGTTCCCAGAGTCGACCTTGCTCTCCGCGACGCCGTAGCCGACCTCCGGCCAGGACAGCTGCATGACGACGTTGGCGGCGCCCGCGGCGAACGCCCAGAAGTCCATCGCCTCCGCGGCGGTAACCACCGCTTCGGGGTCCCATCGGGCGGTGCGGCGCCGGGCGGAGATGCGGTAGCGGTCCGTCATCCGACGCACACCGCCGAGAAGACGAGCGCGGGCCAGAACGCGACGGAGCCGATCAACTGGACCAGCCAGGTGAGCCCGCTGCCATCGAGTCGGTCCAGGCGCAGGGCCGTCCAGCCGATGCCGACCACGACGTAGGGTGCGGCGAGGATGAGCCCGGTGCCGATCCATTCGGCGAGGGTCATCTCGAAGCTCAAGACCTTCTTCACCGCACTGACCACACCGACCCCCTGACTCGACCTGTCCGCACTATGTTAATGCCCATTCCGAGCTGATCAGGCAAATGCGGGAAATATCGGCGGGGTACCGGGCGCCGCAGCGGCCTCAGGACAGCATCGATCGCACGCTGCCTGCGAAGGCGGCGGTGGTGAAACACGACGGTTCGGCGAACTCCTCCAAGGTGAGGGCATCGGCCCAGTCGGCATCGGCGGCCGCCCGCAACAGCGGTTTGGTCATCGCGACCGCGTGCGGCGGCATGGCGCCGATCCGCGAGCACCACTCGTCGGCGGCAGCGAGCAGGCGATCGTGCTCGACGACCTCCTGCACGAGGCCCAGTCGCTGCGCCTCGCGCGCGTCGATGTGTTCACCGCGCAGGTAGTAGGCCAGCGCACCGTGGTAGCCCAGGCGCCGGGTCAGCGCCCAACTGGTGCCGACCTCGGGGATCAGCCCGAGCTTGCCGAATGCGGGCACGACGACGGCGCGCTCGCTGGCGATCACGAGGTCGCACGTCAGCGCCCAGGCCAGCCCGACGCCCGCCGCCGCGCCGTTGAGCGCCGCGACGAAGATCGTCTCGGAGCCCGCGATCAACCGCGCGATACCGCCGAATTCGCGCCGGATCCAGCGCCAGATGTCGGCCGCGCCCTCCTCGGCGCCGAGTTGGTCGATCGCCGCGTCCATCATCTTCAGGTCGCCTCCCGCGCTGAAGCCGGGATCGGCGCCGGTGAGCACCACCGAACGCACGTCCGGGTCCGCGTCGAGGTCGGTCAGGGCGCGCCGCAGCTGTCGAACCAGCGGGGCGGACAGCACGTTGAGCCGCCGCGGCTCGTCGAGCGTGACCACGGCCCTGTCCCCGCGGTGCTCGACGCGTACCCGCACCGGAGCGTCGGCGTCGTCACCGCGGGCCACCATCGATCGGTACAGCGAATCGGTCATGAGCGAACCTCCTCGGTCTCGTTGGCGCGCAACGCCGTCCACGCGGCGTCGGCGAAGATCTCGATAGTCCCCGGCGGTATCCGTTTCGCTGCTGCGGCAACCCAGTACCGGCTGTACTCCTGCGCGGGGCCGAGCCACAGCGCCGCCGTCACCCCGAGCTGCATGGGTTGTAGCGCCCCGTAGCGGTGGTGTGGGCGCCACCAGTCGCGGACCGCGGCGAAGAAGGCGTCGTTGTGCGCGCGCAGTTCGGCGCTGTCGAGTCGCGGGCCGAGCAGCAGGCCGGCCTCGCCGCGGTGCGCCGACACCCACCGCAGGTGATAGGCGACGCCGCCGCGGATGCCGCCTTCGGCGGTGTCGTGTCCGCGCAACATCGTCACGAACCCGGCCTGGTATTCGCCGAGCAACTGCGCGAAAACCGCGGTCGCGAGCGAAAGCTTGTCGGGGAAGTGGTGATACAGCGCACCGACGCTCACCTCGGCTTCGCGGCGCACCTCGTCGAGCGTGGCCGAGAGCGCGCCGTCGGACGCGAAGCGGCGACGTGCGACCTCCAGTAGCCGGCTCCGTGCATCGGGACGCGTCTTCGACGGCACGAGGATTACTCTAGTTGAACCGAGGAATCCTCTGTCAAGGCTCAGTGGGACTGGTAGAGGATCCCGCGGCCGATCGCCTCTCGTACGAGGGGAAGCGCGGCTTGCGCCAGCGCGTCGGCGTCCACACCGTGAGCGGCGGCCAGCATCGCGATCAGCGTGCCCAGGGGCACCTCGCCCCGACATCCGGCCAACAGCGCGCGCCCGATTTCGTCGACGCCGATGACGGCACCGGGCCCACCGGGCCGCCGCACCGCCGCGCCGACGACCTGCCAGCCGTCGGGTCCCGGCAGGGACTGCTCGTCGAGGAAGACCGGCGCGGTGGACAGCCTCGCAGCGAGCAGTCGGTCATCGCTGGTGTCGTGCAGGTATTCGCGGCGGGCGAAGAACGCGTCGACCTCGTCGCCGGTGGGCGCCTCGTCGGGTCCGGTGATGTCCTCGAGGACGTGGTCGGGCGGGCGGTGCGCACCGGAGCGCGGTGCGCGCAGCGCGATCACCCCCATCCCGATGCCGGTGATGCGCTCCTCGGCAAACCAGTCGAGCCACTGCCCTCCGCGACGCGCGGCCTGTTCGGGTTCCTCGCCGGCGTCAGCCGTCCACAGCGACACATAGCTGACCGGATCGGCGAGCTCGCGCTGCACGACCCAGGCGTGCAAGCCGGTGCCGGCGAGCCAGTCGCGCACCCGGTCCCGCCAGTCCTCGCCCTCGCGAACGATCCAGTTCGCCATGACCACCGCGGTGCCGCCCGGCTCCAGGTGTGCGCCGACGTGCTCGATCAGGTTGCGACACAGGGCGTCTCCGGCGAGGCCGGAGTCGCGGTAGATGTAGTCGCGGTCACCGGCGCCCACGACGAACGGCGGATTGGACACGATGAGGTCGAAGCGCTCACCGGTCACCGGCTCGAAAAGGCTGCCGCGCCGCAGATCCCAGGACATACCGTTGAGCCGCGCGGTCGCCGCGGCGAGCGCGAGCGCGCGGGCGTTGGTGTCGGTGGCCACGATCTGCGCGCAGTGACCGTTGAGGTGAAGCGCCTGCACCCCGCATCCGGTGCCGAGGTCGAGCGCGCGGGCGGCCGGCGTGCGCACCACGGCCCGCGCCAGCGAGACCGACGCGCCGCCGATGCCGAGGACGTGATCGCGACGCACCGGCCCCGGGCGCATCGCGGCATCCAGATCCGAGACCACGAAGAAGTCGTTGACGCCGTCGCCGTGCGGGCGGATGTCCAGGACGGCGCGCAGCCTCCCCTCGGCCGTCGCCACCACCACGTCGCTGGCTGCCAATGCGTCGAGGCCGACACTTGGCAGCGCCATTGTGAGGTGCTCGGCGGGCTCGTCGGAGCCCAGCAGCAGTAGGCGCACCAGCACCGCCAGGCGCCGCTGCTGCGGAGTCCCGCTGTCGAGGGCGCGGGCGGTTTCCCGCAGCGCCGGCCACCACACTCCCCTGGCGAACGCCGCGTCGACGTCGGCGCCGAGCAGGGCGGCCACCCCATCGGTGGTGTAGCCGGCGCTGCGCAGGTCGGCGGCCAGCGCGTCGACGACCGCGACATCGGACAACGGGCCGGGCGGGTCCGGCTGCGTCAAAGCAGGGTGCCTTGTTCGGCCTGGGGTTCGACGGGCTCGATCAGCTCGGGGCCGTTGTTGCGCACGCTGTTCACCAGCCGCGACACCTCACGGATCTCGATGCGGTCGAGGTCGCCGTGGCCGCGCAACAGCCCCTCGTCGATCGGGGCGTCGGGATCGAGCCAGTGGTCCCAATCGCGTTCGCTGATGGTCAGCGGCATCCGGTCGTGGATCTCGGCCAGCGGGCCGGCGGCGTCGGTGGTGATGATCGTGCAACTGAGCAGCGGTTTGGCATCCTCGGCCGCCTCCTTCGGTCGCCACGTCGACCACAGTCCCGCCATGAACAGCGGCTCGCCGTCGCCGGCGTACATGAAGTAGGGAATTTTCGGAGCCCTTCCCTCTCCCTTTTTCAGCCACTCGTACCAGCCGTCCATCGGCACCAGGCACCGCTTGCCCTTCGCGGGATTCCGGAACACCGGCGAGGTGGTCAGCTTGTCCGACCGGGCGTTGATCAGCAGCGGCCCCTTGGTCTCGGGGCTGCCGTCCTGCGTGGCCTTCGCCCACGGCGGCACCAAGCCCCATCGCATCGAGCGCAGCCGACGACTGGCGTCGTCGTCGGGTTCGCTGTGGCGCTTGACCACCGTGGTGACGGTCGTAGTAGGCGCGACGTTGTAGTTGGGCCCCGAGCCGTCCTTACCGTCGGAGGTGGCCGACGTGGTCTCGTCGATCGCCTTGATCTTCTCGGCCAACAGCGCCGGGTCGGTGGTGACTGCGAAACGTCCACACATGAATCCCATGGTGGCACGCGAAGCCGACAGGGGAAGATGGAGCGGTGAGCGCCCCCGGACACCAAGAACGTCAGGCCTGGCCGGCACCGACAGCGTCGACGCCGGTGCACGCCACGGTCACCGTGCCCGGCTCGAAGTCGCAGACGAACCGTGCGCTCGTGCTGGCGGCCTTGGCCACGGCGAACGGCGAATCGACGCTGCGCGGCGCGCTGCGCAGCCGCGACACCGACCTGATGATCGGTGCGCTGCAGGCGCTCGGCGTGACGGTGGAGGGCCACGCCGACGAGCTACGCGTGAGCGGGCAGATCGCACCGCGCGACGGTGCGCGCATCGATTGCGGGCTGGCAGGCACGGTGCTGCGGTTCGTGCCGCCGCTGGCGGCCCTGGGCACCGCGACGGTCACGTTCGACGGTGACGAACAGGCACGCGCCCGCCCGATCGCACCGCTTCTCGATGCGATGCGCGGCCTGGGTGTCGACATCGACGGCGACGGGCTGCCGTTCGCGGTGCGGGGCGATGGGTCGGTCTCCGGCGGGACGGTGGAGATCGACGCGTCGGGTTCGTCGCAGTTCGTCTCCGGATTGCTGCTGTCCGGGGCGAGCTTTCGCGACGGGCTGACCGTCGTGCACACCGGCGAAACCGTACCGTCGGCGCCGCATGTGGCGATGACGGTCGCGATGCTGCGCGACGCCGGAGTCGACGTCGACGACCGCCGCGACAACCAGTGGCGGATATCGCCGGGACCGGTGGCCGCGCGGCACTGGGACATCGAACCCGACCTGTCCAACGCCGTGCCGTTCCTCGCGGCCGCGGTGGTCAGCGGGGGAACCGTGCGGTTGACCGGCTGGCCGAAGGCGAGCACCCAGCCGGCCGACGCCATCATCGCGATCCTCAAGAAGCTCGGATCGGTTGTGCGGCATGGTGATACCTACCTCGAGGTGTGTGGCGCCGAGTTCTACGGCGGTATCGATGTGGACCTTCACGAGGTCGGCGAGCTCACGCCCGCGGTGGCCGCGCTGGCCGCGCTGGCCACCCCCGACTCGGTGTCGAAGCTGTCGGGCATCGCGCATCTGCGCGGACACGAAACCGACCGGCTCGCAGCGCTGTCGGCGGAGATCGACGGCCTCGGCGGTCAGTGCGAGGAGACCGCGGACGGGCTGGTGATCACGGCGCGCCCACTGCACGGCGGGTTGTGGCGGTCGTACGCCGATCACCGGATGGCCACCGCGGGTGCGATCGTCGGGCTGCGGGTGCCCGACGTCGCGGTGGAGGACATCGAGACCACCGCCAAGACGCTGCCCGAATTCCCCCAGTTGTGGGCCGACATGCTTGCGGGGCAGACGCCGGAGGTCGACCGGGCTTGAGCCGACGCGAGTACGACGAGTCCGACGTCCGGGTGCGGCCCGGCCGAGGCTCGCGGCCGCGGACCAAGATTCGACCCGACCACGCCGACGCGCAGGAAGCGATGGTGGTGACCGTCGACCGGGGGCGGTGGGGATGCGCGCTCGGCGGTGACCCAAACCAACGCGTCGTCGCGATGCGCGCCCGCGAATTGGGCCGCACCCCGATCGTCGTCGGCGACGAGGTCGGCATCGTCGGCGACCTGTCCGGGCGGCCGGACACGCTGGCCCGGATCGTACGGCGCGGTGATCGGCGAACGGTGTTGCGCCGCACGGCCGATGACACCGATCCGACCGAGCGCGTCGTCGTCGCCAACGCCGACCAGTTGTTGATCGTCGTCGCGCTGGCCGACCCACCACCCCGCGCCGGGCTGGTCGAACGGGCGTTGATCGCGGCCTACGCCGGTGGGCTCGAGCCGATCCTCTGTCTGACGAAGACGGACCTCGCGGCGCCGGGGCCGTTCGCGGCGCAGTTCGCCGACCTCGATCTGACGATCACCACGGCGGGCCGCGACGACCCGCTCGACGCGGTGGCCCCGCTGCTGGCCGACCGGGTCACCGTGCTGCTCGGCCACTCGGGTGTAGGCAAGTCGACACTGGTGAATCGCCTTGTGCCGCAGGCCGAACGGGCCACCGGCGAGGTGACCGACATCGGACGGGGCAGGCACACGTCGACCCAGTCGGTCGCGCTGCCGCTGGACGTCGGGGGGTGGGTGATCGACACACCCGGTATCCGGTCGTTCGGGCTGGCGCACATCGAGCCCGACGATGTGCTGCTGGCATTCTCCGATCTGGCCGAGGCGATCAAGGACTGCCCGCGCGGCTGCGGGCATATGGGTCCGCCCGCCGATCCGGAGTGCGCGCTCGACACGTTGACCGGCCCGGCGCTCGACCGGGTCGCCGCCACCCGCCGACTGCTGTCGGCGCTCCACGCCTGACTCCTTCTGCGCGAGCGACCGTGTTTGCACACGACACGCCGCGCATTTGCGGCACTTTGCGGGCGCTCGCTGCCGACGACGGTGCTTAAAGTGCACCACCCATATGACCCCGCGAGCCGTACAGCCGGGTTCTGCCCGTGGTACTCGACTAGCGGACGCGCGGCTTCGGCCGTACGCCCGACTGGTGCGCGATCCGGACGACGACGAGCCGACGCCGCAGGCCTACCTCATCGCGCGCAAACATTGCTGCACACTCAGCACGCCGCCAGCGTGCGCATAGTGCTGAAATTCCGCGGCGTGTCTTGTGCAAACATGCACGCTCGCGGAACTTCAAGGGGCAGTGGCTAGGCGGCGCGCTGGGTTCGAGCCTGGGCGCGGATGGCGCGCTTCTCGCGGCGGCGGGCCCGCACGGCGGCGATCGACGACTTCAGACCACGCCGTTCGCCCGGCGCAAGCTCGGCGAACATCCGCTCGCTGCGCGTCTCGGGCGCATCGTCGGCGGTGTCACGCAGGAACTTGTCCGGAAGCGACAGCTTGGCGATCGTGCGCCACGTCTTGCCGTACTGCACCAGGAAGGAACCCGTCGTGTACGGCAGGTCGTACTTGTCGCACAGCTCGCGCACCCGCATGGAGATCTCATAGAGCCGATTGCTCGGCAGATCCGGGTACAGGTGATGCTCGATCTGGTGGCAGAGGTTGCCGCTCATGAACCGCAGCACCGGGCCGTTCTCGAAGTTGGCGCTACCGAGCATCTGGCGCAGGTACCACTCGCCCTTGGTCTCGCCGATCATGTCGGTCTTAGTGAATTTCTCTGCGCCATCGGGGAAGTGGCCGCAGAATATCACCGCGTTGGACCAGATGTTGCGGATGATGTTGGCCACCGCGTTCGCCTTCAGCGTCGACTTGTAAGTCGCACCCGGCGACAGCGAGGTCACCGCGGGCCAGGCGACGTAATCCTTGAACACCTGCTGACCGGCCTTGGTGCCGAACTCGCGCAGGCGGATCATGGTCGCCCTGCGGTCGTCGCGGCCCTTGAAGATCTTGCCGATCTCGAGGTGCTGCAGGCCGACGCCCCACTCGAAGAGCGTGGCGAGCATGGTGTTGTACAGCACGTTGAAAACGTTGTGCGGCTTCCACTTCTGGTCGCGCGTCACGCGCAGCAGACCGTAGCCCACATCGTCGTCCATGCCCAGGATGTTGGTGTATTTGTGGTGCATGAAGTTGTGGGTGAAGCGCCAGTGTTTGGCCGCCCCGCTCATGTCCCACTCCCACGTCGAGGAGTGAATCTCGGGATCGTTCATCCAATCCCATTGACCGTGCATGACGTTGTGGCCGATCTCCATGTTCTCGATGATCTTGGCCACGCCCAGGGTCGCGGTGCCCGCCCACCATGCCGAGCGACGCGAGCTGGCGGCCAGCATCACGCGGCCGGCGATCTCCAGCGCCCGCTGCGCGGCGATGGTGCGACGGATGTAGCGCGCGTCGCGCTCACCGCGGGAGTCCTCGATGTCCTGCCGGATTGCGTCCAGCTCCACGGCCAGACTCTCGATGTCGGCATCGGTGAGATGCGCGAACTCGGGAACGTCGGTGATTGCCATCGTCAGGCCTCCTCTCGTATGCCTACGCTACCGTAACCTACGTACCCGTAGGTTACCAGCCAGTAAACCTCAGACATCCAGCACACAATCGCCGGATGCCGCGGAGACGCAGGTCTGTATCCGGCTCCCCGGTTCCCGCTCGACGCCGGTGCGCAGGTCGCGCACGTGGCCTTCGACCAGGCCCACCACGCACGACTGGCAGATGCCCATGCGGCATCCGAACGGCATGCGGATGCCTGCTTCTTCGCCCGCCTCCATCAGCGGCGTCGCGGCGTCCACCTCGACCGTCTTCCCGCTGCGCGCGAACTCCACCGTTCCGCCCTGCCCGTGCACCTGGCCGTTCAAGGCCTTGGACACGGCGAACCGCTCGAGGTGTAGACGCTCGGCGAGCCCGGCCGCCGCCCAACTGCGCTGGGCCGCGTCGAGCATGCCCTCGGGACCGCACGCCCACGTCTGGCGCTCGCGCCAGTCGGGCACCTCGTCGTCGAGCCGCGACAGGTCCATCCGACCGTGTGTACGCGTTGCGCGCACCCGCAGCCGGTAGCCGTCGTGCGCATCGGCCAGCTCGCCGAGTTCGGCGGCGAACATGACGTCGGATTCCGTTGGCGCGGAATGCACATGGACGATGTCGGTGATCTGATCGCGCCGTGCCAACGTGCGCAGCATCGACATCACCGGCGTGATGCCGGAGCCGCCGGTCAGGAACAGCACCTTCGACGGCGCGGGATCGGGCATGACGAAGTTGCCCTGCGGCGCGGCCAGGCGCACGATCGTGCCGGGCGCGAGCCCGTCGACCAGATGCGTCGACAAGAATCCTTCGGGCATCGCCTTGACCGTGATCGTGATGGTGCGGATGGTGCGCGATGGGGCCGATGTCAGCGAGTAGGACCGCCAGCGCCAGCGACCGTCGACCTGCACACCGATGCCGATGTACTGGCCGGGCTGGTAGTCGAATGAGAAACCCCACCCGGGCTTGATGACCAGCGTCGCCGAATCGTCGGTCTCCCTCCGGACGTCGATCACTCTGCCGCGCAGCTCGCGCGCCGACCACAGCGGGTTGGCGAGCTGCAGGTAGTCATCGGGAAGCAGCGGCGTCGTGACCCGGCTCGCGATGGTGCGCAGGGCCCGCAGGCCCGGATTGCCGGTGTTGACGGACGGACGAACCGTGTCGGCGACGTTGGCCGAGACTTTGACGTAGTTCTTGGCCATGAACCTACGGTACCGTAACCTACGCTCCCGTATCCAACCGGATCCGGCCGACCGACCGCTCAGAGCAGTTCGAGTAGGAACGGCAACTCCTGCGGCGCATACCAGGCCAGGTCGTGGTCCTGCGCGTCGCCGACGACGAACTCCGCATCCTCGTCGCCGAGATCGGCCTCGTCCACGGCCTCGATCGCGGGCAGCACCGCGGACTCGGCCTCGGCGTTGTCGACGTAGGCGGCGATGACGTCGTCGAACGAGATCGGGCCCGCCAGCCGCACCACGGCGTCGTCCAGATCGGGTCGAACCGTCGCGTCATCGACCTCGGCCTCCACCACCGCGCGCCGCGGCGGCAGCTCACCCACTCCTTCTCCTGCGAGCAGGCGCAGCGAGGCCATCGCGGCCTCCTGCCGCGCGACCTCGGCGAGCTCCTCATCGTCGCCTTCGGCGTAAGACTCGCGCAGCGCATGCGTCACCGCGAACGCCGTGCCGCTGCGGGCGTGCATCACCCGGTCGGCAACGAGCTGTTGCAGCATGGTCAGGGTCGCGGGGATGTAGACGCGCACCAGGCGAGGTTAGTCGTCGGCCGTCTTCTCGCTCGCCGGATCCTTCTCCACCGAGATCACGAAGTCGTCGCCGTGTTCGGTGACCCCCTGGATGACCGCGGTGTCGACGGCTTCCTTGGCGTACTGCTGGCGGACCATCATCGGGTCGCGGCGCAGGTCCTTCACCAGGCCCACCGCCAGGCCGACCATCACGACGACGAACGGCAACGCGGCCAGGATCGTGATGGTTTGCAAGCCGTTCAGCGCGTCCTCGCCGCCGACCAGCAGCATCACCGCGGCGACGGCACCGGTCGCCACGCCCCAGAAGATGACGGTGCCTCGACCGGGTTTGATCGTGCCGCGCTCGGACAGGGATCCCATCACCACCGAAGCCGCGTCGGCTCCGGACACGAAGAAGATCGCCACGAGCACCATCACCAGAACGCTGGCGATCGTGGCGATCGGATACTGGTCGAGCAGGCCGAACAGCTGAGCCTCGATGCTGCCCTCACCGGCGAGGTCCACACCCTCCTGCTGCTCGCGGATCGCCGAACCGCCGAACACCGCGAACCACACCAGCGACACCAGGCTCGGCACCAGCAGCACACCGGTGACGAACTGGCGGATGGTGCGCCCGCGTGAGATCCGCGCGATGAACATCCCGACGAATGGCGTCCACGACACCCACCACGCCCAGTAGAAGATCGTCCACGTCTGCAGCCACTCGTTGACGTCGGAGCCCTCGGCGCCCGTGCGCGCGGACATCATCGCCAGGTCGGCCACGTAGCTACCGAGCGATGTCGGCAGCAGGTTGAGGATGAAAACCGTTGGGCCCACGACGAATACGAAGAGAGCGAGCACGAGGGCCAGCACCATGTTGATGTTGGACAGCCACTGGATGCCGCGCGCGACCCCCGACACCGCCGAGAGCACGAACGCCACCGTGAGCACCGTGATGATGACGACGAGGATCGTGTTGCCCGTTTCGCCGATACCGCCGACGATCTGCAGCCCGCTGCGGATCTGCAGCGCGCCGAGGCCGAGCGAGGCGGCCGAGCCGAACAGCGTGGCGAAGATCGCCAGCATGTCGATGACCTTGCCGAGGGGTCCGTTCGCGCGGTTGCCCAGTAGCGGTTCGAAAGCCGCGCTGATCAACTGCAGCCTGCCCTTGCGGTAGACGCCGTAGCTGATCGCCAGGCCCACGACCGCGTAGATCGCCCACGGGTGCAACGACCAGTGGAACAGCGTCGTGGCCATCGCCGTCTGCACGGCTTCGGGATTACCGGCGGCACCGGTGCCGGGCGGCGGCGTCGCGAAGTGCGACAGCGGTTCGGCCACCCCGAAGAACATCAAGCCGATACCCATGCCCGCGCTGAACATCATCGCGACCCAGGACACCCCGTGGAACTCGGGTTCTTCATCGTCGCGCCCCAACGGGATCGCGCCGAAGCGGCCGAGCGCGAGCCACAGGATGAAGACGACGAAACCCGAGGCGGTCAGCACGAACAGCCAACCGGTGTTGTTCATCACCCACGTCAGCGCGCTGTCCGAGGCCGACGCCAGCGACGAGGTGCTGACGAAGCCCCAGGTCAGAAAGCCGATGGCGATGACGGCGGTGATTCCGAAGACGATCCAGTCCACGCCGCGGGACCGGGTGGCGGCGTCGTCCTGGGGCGGCTGGTCGAGCGCCGGGTGAGGGACCACGTGATCGGTGGGCGATCTCAGTGCCCGGCGCGTCGCGGCCCTGGTCTTTCCTGTCGTCTCGTTCTCTGCGCTCGTCGTCATGGTGATCCAATTCGACCTTGCTGGCCGCGGGCGAGTCAATCCGGCAAACGCAGCGATCGTGTCATTGCGCGGCTTCTAGCAGTTCTTCCAGCGACTCACGCAGCAGATCGGGCAAAACATCGACGTCGCTCATGGCGTCGCGGTCGGCGTTGATGCCGAAGTAGACCATGCCGTTGTAGGACGTCACCCCCATCGCCAAGACCTGGTTGCTCAGCAGCGGCGGCACCGCGTAGGTCTCGAGCAGTTTGGTGCCCGCGACGTACATCTGGTGCTGCGCACCGGGCACGTTCGTGATCAGCAGGTTGAACTGGCGCGCGGAGAAGGTGGTGGCGACGCGAATACCCATGGCGTGCAGGGTCGGCGGCGCGAACCCCGACAGGGTGACGATGGTGCGCGCGTCGACCAGGCTCGCGGCGCTGGACGCCGACTCGGTGGCGTGCGCGATCTGGGAGAGCCGCACCACGGGGTTGCCCTCACCGACGGGGAGGTCGACGAGGAACGGCGTCACCTCGCTGATGGCCTGACCCGGGCCGGTCGCGTCGAGTTCGGCATCCGGATACACCGACATGGGCGCCATCGCGCGCACCCTCGTCGTCGAGGTCACCGGTTCCCCGCGCGACATCAGCCAGTTGCGCAACGCGCCGGCCACCACGGCCAGCACCACGTCGTTGACATCGCAGTCGTAGCGGGCCCGCACGGCGCGGAAGTCCTCGAGCCGCCCGCTGGCGACCGTGAACCGCCGGTTGCGCGAGACGGTGGTGTTCAGCGGGCTGCTCGGCGCGGTGCCCCGCGCGACCGTGCGGACCACGTCGACGAACCTGCGCCCCATGTTGACCAGCTGACCCGCGTTGGTCGCGACGTCGACGACGGCGGAGCGGACGGCGCCCATCTGCTCGGCGGGGCGCATGATCCACTCGCCGAGCGCACCGAGCAACAGTTGCCGATCGCTGGGTTCGCGCAACGGGATCCAGATGTCTTCGCCGAACTCCGGCGGCTTCTGGGTGCGGTCGGCGATGACGTGGCCGATCTCCAGCGCCGTCATCCCGTTCACCAACGCCTGGTGAGACTTCGTGTAGATCGCGATCCGGTTCTTGGCCAGGCCTTCGATCAAATACATCTCCCACAGCGGGCGCGACCGGTCCAGCGGGCGCGACCCGAGCCGGGCGATGAGCTCGTGCAATTGCGCGTCGCTGCCCGGCGAAGGCAGCGCCGACCGCCGAATGTGGTACGTGATGTCGAAGTCCGGATCGTCCACCCACACCGGACGCGCCAGCCCCAACGTCACCTCGCGCACCTTCTGGCGGTACCGGGGAATCTGTGGCAGCCGCTGTTCGACGGTGGCGAGCAGGGCTTCGTAGCTCAGCCCGCTGCGCGGTTTGCGGAGGATCGCCAGCGATCCGACGTACATCGGCGTCGACGTGTTCTCCAGGTGGTAGAACGACGCGTCCGCCGTCGACAACCGGGTGACCATCGCGACGTCGTCCCTCCCCTGTACTGCCGCGGTCCGACCGCGTGTGCCGAAGTCCCCGCCACGCTATAGGCAAACCCTGCGGATGCGCATCACGGGTGCGTCTCGGTGTCTGTGAGACGTGCGATCATGAAGAGGTCTGCCACTCTCCAGCAGACGGGTCCTGTCTCGTCGATTGACTGGAGATCGTGTTGTGACACCATTCTGCACACCTGCCGGCCAGGCTGCGCCCGTACCCGATGAGCGACGAATGCCGTTGGTGGCGCCCGTCATCGACTGCGAACCGCCGCCGATCGGTGCGGGCGCCTGCGCACCGCCGTCGCCAAAAAGCCTGCACCGCCGCCCATCCGGCAGACCGGCCACAGGTGTGCGAACAGCACACCTGCGACGTGCGGCGCCGCCCGAGCCCGCCCCATCGCGCGGCGCGGTCCTGTTCGCCGACGCGGCGTTGCGCCGGGTGCTCGAGGTCATCGACCGCCGCCGTCCGCTGGCACAGCTGCGTCCGTTGCTGGCACCCGCCCTCATCGAGGCCGTGCTCGCGATGACCCGGCACCCGCACGCCACCGTGGCCACGCTGCGCCGCGTCCGGTTGCGTGTGGTCGACGACGGTGCGGCCGCCGAGGTTTTCGGCACATACAGTCGCGGACAGCGCATCCGCGCGATCGCGGCGCGGATCGCGTT
>NZ_LZJE01000220.1:0-3401 GCF_001666865.1 Mycobacterium sp. E136 | reverse complement strand
TTGCGGCCGGACACCGCGACCACGTCCTCCTCGTGCGGGACCGGGCCGGTCAACCGCGGGCGGTAGATCTCGACGACCAGCATCTGGCGCTCGACGTGAAACGAGAAACTGCGGCCGTCGCCCACCTGGCCGAAACCGCTGGCGTGCAGACCAGTGGTCATGTCCTCGATCACAAATTCCCGGGCATCCAATGCGCGGTCCGCGGCGAGAGTCATGATCGCACCATACCGTTGACGCAACCGCTAATTGTGGGGCCACGGCGAGCGGATGAAAACCCACGTGCAGCGGTCTGCCTAGACTGGCCATTCAGTCGATTTACCGTACGCACGACCGAGAGCTACCCCTTGCCGCCTCAAATAAACACCCCGAATCTGCCGATTCGCCGGATCGTCGCGGCACTGGCAATCTTCCCGGCATTTGTCCTGGTCGGCGCCTGCTCCTCCGAGTCCGCCGACGCACCCCCGACGATCGCTCCCGCGCAGGCCGCGCGGTCCCCCGAAGGCACCGGGCGGCCCGACGGCGTGGTGCGGCCGCTGGCCGGCAACGCCCAAGCGGCGGTCGTCGACGCGGCAAGCGGCGCGTTGGCGGTACTCGCCCCAGACCCGACCGGCGATTCCCAGGTCACGGTGTTCGCCAGGGACGGTGAAGACGCGACGACGGTGTCGCTGCCCAGCGCGGCGACCGCCTTGACCGGCGACGGTGACGGGCACGCCTACGCCGCCACGCGCGGCGGATACCACCGGATCGACCTCGCCACGCACACCGCGACCAAGGTCGACGTCGAAGGGCAGTCGGACACCGAGTTCACCGCGATCAGCCGCCGCGCGGACGGCCGGATGGTGCTCGGCAGCGCCGACGGCGCGGTTTACACCCTGGGCTCCGACACCACCGTCGCGGCACAGCTGAAGATCTTCGCGCGCGTCGATGCCCTTGTCACACAAGGCAATACGACCGTCGTGCTGGACCGCGGCCAGACGTCGGTGACGGCGCTCACCGAGGACGGCACCCAGCAGGCGCAGGCGTTGCGTGCCGGTGAGGGTGCGACGACGATGGCCGCCGATCCGGCCGGCCGGGTGCTGGTCGCCGACACGCGGGGCGAGGGACTGCTGGTGTTCGGCACCGACCCGCTGATCCTGCGCCAGCGCTATCCGGTACCCGACTCCCCATACGGCCTCGCGGGGTCGTCGACGCTGGCCTGGGTGTCGCAGACAGCGGCGAACGCCGTCGTTGGCTACGATCTGGCCACCGGAATCCCCGTCGAGAAGGTGCGATATCGAACCGTGCAGCAACCAAACTCCCTGGCTTACGACGAATCCTCTGGCACGCTGTATGTGATGTCCGGATCGGGAGCGGGTGTGCAGGTGATCGTCGACGCGGCGAAAGCGCACGCATGAGCGCGATCCACCAGGGACGGATGCCACCGGGTTGGGAGGACGTCGTCAAGTCCGACCCTTCAGACGACTACGAATGGATCCCTCTGCGGCTGCCGCCGGACGTGACGCGCGTCAGCGCATCGACCCGGTTGTCGATCGAGGCCGAGTACCGCGGCTGGGAACTCACCCGCGTCCGGCTCTACACCGACGGTTCGCGGCGGGTGTTGCTGCGCCGCAAGAAGACGGCGGCCGGCCGGACAGGCATACCCGAGCAGCCCGCGCAGTGATCGGATGATGTACCGCGCGCTGCGGCGGGCGCTGTTTCTCGTTGCGCCCGAACGGATTCACACATGGGTTTTCGCCGCGCTTCGGGCCGTCACCTACTTTTCGTGGCCGCGGCGCGCGCTGAACCGGTGGCTGGGCCCCCGCGATCCGATCCTGGAGAGCACCGTCTTCGGCGTCCGGTTCCCGGGTCCGCTCGGCCTGGCGGCGGGCTTCGACAAGAACGGCAGCGGCCTGCACACCTGGGGTGCCCTCGGCTTCGGCTATGCCGAGGTGGGCACGGTGACCGCGCAGGCCCAGCCCGGCAATCCGAAGCCGCGGATGTTCCGCCTCGCCGAGGACCACGCGTTGCTCAACCGAATGGGCTTCAACAACCACGGCGCGGGTGAACTCGCGGTGCGATTGGCCCGGCACCTTCCGGACGTCCCGATCGGAGTGAACATCGGCAAGACGAAGGCCACCCCTCCGGAGGCCGCGGTCCAGGACTACGCGAAATCGGCTCGCCTGTTGGGGCCGCTCGCGTCGTTCGTCGTCGTCAACGTCAGCTCACCCAATACGCCGGGGCTGCGCGATTTGCAGGCGGTCGAGTCGTTGCGTCCGATCCTGGCCGCGGTGCGGGCCGAGACGTCGACACCGGTGCTGGTGAAGATCGCACCCGACCTCTCCGACGAGGATGTCGATGAAATCGCCGACCTGGCAGTCGAACTCGGCCTGGCAGGCATCGTTGCCACCAACACGACGGTGTCGCGCGACGGGCTGGCGACGCCGGGCGTCGGCGAGCTGGGTACCGGCGGGATCTCCGGACGGCCGGTGGCCGAGCGTTCGGCGGAGGTGCTGCGCAGGCTGTATCGCCGCGTCGGGGACCGGCTGGTGTTGATCAGCGTCGGCGGCATCGAGACCGCCGACGACGCCTGGGACCGGATCACCTCCGGCGCTTCGCTTTTGCAGGGTTACACCGGGTTCGTGTACGGCGGCGGGCTGTGGGCCAAACGTATTCACGACGGCATCGCCCGCCGCCTTCACGAGGGGGGCTTCGCGTCCTTGGCGGACGCAGTGGGGTCGGCCAATTAACTGGCCCGCTTGCGCTTGCGGATGAACTCACCCGCCTCGGCTTCGCGCTGCCGCTTCTCGGCGCGGCGCTCCTTGAGGGATCGTTCGGCCTTCTTCAGGCTCCTACCCGGTTTCTTGTCAGCCATTGTCGCTCCTTAACAGAAGTGGCAATCACTCAACCGCGACCATACGTCAGTTCCCGAGAAAAGCCAGCCGTGCAGGTAATCGAAGCGCGCAGAGCGGATTTCGCTACTTCTGCTCGTACGTCGCGTGGATCAGCGCCCGCGCGATCGCGTGCTGGAACAGATTGAAGCCGAGGTACGCCGGAGTCGCGTCCTCGGGCAGGTCCAGCTTCTCGGCGTCGACCGCGTGCACGGCGACGATGTAGCGGTGCGGACCGTGTCCGGGCGGCGGGGCGGCGCCGATGAAGCGCTTGATGCCGGCATCGTTGCGCAGGGTTAGCGCATCGCCGGGCAGTCCGCTGCCGTCGCCCGCGCCTTCGGGGAGTTCGGTCACGGTGGCGGGCAGGTTCGCCACGGCCCAGTGCCAGAATCCGGACGCGGTCGGGGCGTCGGGGTCGTAGACCGTGACGGCGAAGCTGCGGGTCTCCTCGGGGAAGCCCGACCACGTCAGGTGGGGCGATACGTCGTTGCCGCCGGCGCCCATGATGCCGCTGACCTGGTCGTTAGCCAACGC
>NZ_LZJE01000219.1:0-8206 GCF_001666865.1 Mycobacterium sp. E136 | reverse complement strand
GTCTGCTGCTGCGTGGCATCAAGCGCGAGGACGTCGAGCGCGGTCAGGTCGTCGTGAAGCCCGGCACCACCACGCCGCACACCGAGTTCGAGGGCCAGGTCTACATCCTGTCCAAGGACGAGGGCGGCCGGCACACGCCGTTCTTCAACAACTACCGTCCGCAGTTCTACTTCCGTACCACGGACGTGACCGGCGTGGTGACGCTGCCGGAGGGCACCGAGATGGTGATGCCCGGTGACAACACCGACATCTCCGTCAAGCTCATCCAGCCCGTCGCCATGGACGAGGGTCTGCGCTTCGCGATTCGCGAGGGCGGCCGTACCGTCGGCGCCGGCCGGGTCACGAAGATCATCAAGTAGTTATCTGTCGCAAAGCGGCGCTCACCTGCGGGTGGGCGCCGCTTTCGCGTTTACTTCGCGACGGCTGGTTTCCCGTAACGTCCGCGGCCGCCGAGACGATGTACTTCGCGTATGCCCTGGTCGGGCGAAGAAGGGTAAGGGTTTCATGTTCGGTCGTCTCACCACGCTCGCCAGCGCAGCCGCAATCGCGGGTGCCACACTCGCGGGTCTGTCCACCGCCACGGCTCAGGCCGCGCCCGGCTGCCCGGATGTGCACTGGTTCGGAGCCGCGGGATCGGGACAGCGTGACGGCGACCTGACCTCGAACGCCGGAATGGGCGACGACATCTACCAGTCCTACCGCGACGTGCAGCGTCTGGTAACGGCCGACGGTCGCACGATGACGGCTGAGGCCGTCGAGTACCCCGCCGTCCCGGTGCCCGATGACGACGGCGGCGTCGGGGAGTGGCTCGGCTTCATGGGCAGCGTCGACGCCGGCGCTTCCGCGCTCGAGTCGCAGTACACGGCGTTCACCCAGCGTTGCCCGGAGTCGAAGGTCGTGCTCGCCGGCTACTCGCAGGGCGCGATGGTGGTGCACCGCAATCTGCATGCGGCCGGAACCAATCCGAACGTGGTGGCCGCGCTGCTCATCGCCGACGGTGACCGCCTGCCCGCCGACCCGACCATCAACATCGGCTCGGTCACCAGCGTCCCGGGCGCCGGAAAGGGCGTGGCCCAGGACTGGCCGATCCTCGCGCATGCGCCGGCGCCGCTTCCGCCCGCGATCGGTGCCCGCACAATCAGCGTGTGCGAGCTCAACGATGCGGTCTGTGACTACGACCCCGACGCCGAAGAAGTGTCGAAGGTTTCGACGCTCATCCACACCGGCTACACGAAGGCCTCGAGCGGGTACCGCTGGACCCAGCCGCTGTATCAGCTCATCGGGCCGGCGACGGTGACACCGCAGGCGCCCGACGCGCTTCCGATCACCCCGCTGGCCGCGGCGACACCGACGGACGCGACGGCTCCGACCGAGTAGCCGTCCGCCGGGCGATCGACAGCACGACCGCTCCGGCTGCGAGCAGCGCCACCGCCAGCACCGCAAGGATCGCGTCGATCGCCTCCGCGGCCGGTGTTCCGTTGCGCTGCAACATCTCCAGCACGGTCGACGCGACCGCCACGCCGACGCCCGCCAGCGACACCAAAACCGTCAGCGTGACCCCGGCGGCCTCGCCGGCCCGTTCCGGACGCACCACCGCCTGCGTCGCGACGGTGGTGAATGCGTAGACCAGACCCAGCGTCAGCCCGCACACACTGAGGGCGACGAGGTAGGGCGCCCAATCGCGCGATAGCGCAACGGCGCCGAGGCCGAGCGCGGCGGCGACCGTCGTCGCACCCATCACGGCCGCAGGCGAGCGTCGAGTGCCGAGCCTGCCGGCCAGCACACCGCCGATCGCCGCTCCCGCCGATGGGCCGAGGAACGCCAGTCCGGCGGTCAACGGGTCGAGTCCCCGGACTGTCTGGAGGAACACCGTCGACAAGAAGATGGTCACCGCGTAAGCGATGTTCGCGACGGCGCCCGCCACCACCAGGATCGTGAACCTCGCGTTGCGGACGAGCGACAGGTCGACCAGCGGCCACCGAACCCTGGTCTCGACGACGACGAACGCCGCCAGTGCGAGCAGCGAACCCGCGAACGCGGCGACGGTCGACACCGACAGCCAGCCCCAGCCGGGCGCGCGATCGAAGGTCAACGTGAACAGCCCGATCCCGACGCTGATCAACGCCAGTCCCGCCGTATCGATGCGCCGGGGCGCCGACTCGTCGAATGATTCGGTGACGACGCGCGCCCCGATGGCGAGCGACGCCGCGGCGAGTGGCACGTTCAGCCAGAAGATCCATCGCCAGCCGACGGTGTCGGTCAGCAACCCGCCGACAAGTGGACCGGCCGCATTGCCCAAAGCCGCTATGCCGTAAGCCAATCCGATCGACCGGCCAGCCCTCGCAACGCCGTACGCGTTGGTCAGCACACTCACCGACACCGGAAAGATCAACGCCGCACCCAATCCCTGCGCCACCCGGAAGGCGATCAGCACGCCGAGGGTCGGCGCCACCGCACACGCCACCGAGGCGGCGCCGAACAACGCGACCCCGGCGAGCAGCGTGCGGCGACGGCCGAAGATGTCACCGATGCGGCCCGCGGGCACCATGAACGCGCCCAAAGCCAGCATGTAGACGCTGACGATCCACTGCAGGTCGGTTGCGCTGCTGCCGAACTCGACCGCCATGCGCGGGACCGCGAGGTTCATCGCGAAGTAGTCGATCTGCACACAGAACAACGCCAGTGCGACGGCAGCCAAGGTCCACCCCGACCGCGACTTCTCCACCGATGCCATCGCACGACGATACGGCTCACCGACGGGCGATTGGCGCTAATCTGACACGCAGGTCAGGCGGTGATGACGGGAGCGTGACTGGCATGTTGTGGCGTTACATCAAGGTTCAGGCCTTCGTGCTGCTGTGTGGCATCGTCGGGCCGATCTTCTTGGTCATCTACTTCGCCTCGGGCGCCGATCCGATGATGAAGTGGATGTTCTGGGCCGGCCTGCTCATCACTGCCGCCGATGTGCTGATCGCACTGGCGATCACGGCCGGAGGAGCCCGGTCGGCGGCCAAGACCGCCGCTCTCGAACAGACCGGAGTACTGGCGCTGGCTCAGGTCACCGGAATCCACGAAACCGGCACGCGGATCAACGAACAGCCGCTGGTGAAACTCGACCTACAGATCTCCGGACCCGGCATCGCGCCGTTCGCCAGCCAGGACCGGGTGATCGCCTCGATCTCGAGGCTGCCGATGATCACCAACCGCAAGCTGGTCGCGCTGGTCGACCCGATGACCAACGAGTATCAGATCGATTGGGAGCGAAGCAGTCTGGTGAGCGGGATGATGCCCGCCAACTTCACCATCGCCGAGGACAACCGTACGTACGATCTGACCGGCCAGACGGAGCCGCTGATGGAGATCCTGCACATCCTCAAGGCGAACAACATCGGGCTCAACAACATGATCGACCTGAGGTCGAATCCCGTTGCACGTCAGCAGGTTCAGCAGGTCGTGCGCCGAGCGGCGGCTGCGCATCAGGCACCGGCCGGCACCGCCCCGCCACCCGCCGCGGTACCAACCGCCGCCCCTTCAGTCGCACCCCCGGAACCATCGACCGCTGCGCGCCTCCAGGAACTCGAGACGCTGCGCGCTATGGGTTCGATCTCCGAGGGCGAATACACGGCGAAGCGCCAGCAAATAATCGCTGACCTGTAGCCTTTCGGAGCCCGCTGATCCCATTGAGTGAATCAGCCGCTAGAACACGTTTCAGTTTGGCTGTTAGCCTGTCCGGAGGATCCCGGAAGGAGCAGCGGTGACGGCGATCAACCGACCCCTGGAAGGCCGAGTGGCATTCATCACCGGAGCCGCGCGCGGGCAGGGGCGGGCGCACGCGGTGCGGCTGGCCGGTGAGGGCGCCGACATCATCGCGATCGACGTCTGCGCCCCGATATCGGAGACGATCACCTACCCGATGCCGACGTCGGAGGATCTGGCCGAGACGGTGCGCGCGGTCGAGGCGACCGGCCGCAAGGTGCTCGCCCGCGAAGTCGACATTCGAGACCTGGCCGCGCTACAGCAGGTGGTGGCCGACGGCGTCGAGCAGTTCGGCAGGCTCGACATCCTGGTGGCCAACGCCGGCGTGCTCAGCTGGGGCCGCATCTGGGAGATGTCGGAAGAGCAGTGGGACACCGTCATCGACGTCAACCTCAACGGGACGTGGCGCACCATCCGCGCCGCCCTGCCGGCGATGATCGCCGCGGGCAACGGCGGATCGGTCATCATCGTCAGTTCCTCGGCCGGGTTGAAGGCCACGCCCGGCAACGCGCATTACGCGGCGTCCAAGCACGGACTGACCGCGCTGACCAACGCGCTGGCCATCGAGGCCGGCGAGTTCGGGATCCGGGTGAACTCGATTCACCCGTACTCGATCGAGACGCCGATGGTCGAGAAGGACGCGATGATGGCGATCTTCGCCAAGTATCCGAGCTATCTGCACAGCTTCGCTCCGATGCCGTACCAGCCGCTCGACGAGGAGAACAAGGGGCTTCAGGGGTTCATGGAGCCGGAAGAGGTGGCCGACGTCGTCGCGTGGCTCGCCGGTGACGGTTCGAAGACGCTCTCCGGTAGCCAGATCGCGGTCGACCGCGGCGCGATGAAGCACTGACTTTTCCCTCGCGAACAGACGCAAAACTGCCCAATTTCCGCCGATTTCCGGCAGTTTTGCGTCTGCTCGCCGAACTCAGGGGACCAGCAACACAGCGGCGAACTGGTCGATCGCCCAGGCGATTTCGGCCTCGGTGATCACCAGCGGAGGAGCGAACCTCAGCGTCGAACCGTGGGTGTCCTTGACGAGGACGCCGCGCTGCGCCAGGCGCAGGCTGACTTGTTTGGCGGTGCCCGAGCGCGGGTCGATGTCGACGCCGGCCCACAAACCCTTACCGCGGACCGCCTCGACGCCGTGACCGATCAGCGACCGCAGCCGCCGGTGCAGATGTGCGCCGAGTTCGGCTGAGCGGCGCTGAAATTCGCCACGCCGCAGGATCGCCACCACGGTCGACCCGATCGCCGCGGCCAGCGGATTGCCTCCGAATGTCGAGCCGTGCTCTCCGGGATGCAACACGCCGAGGACGTCAGAGTCGGCGACCACCGCCGACACCGGCATCACGCCTCCGCCGAGGGCCTTCCCGAGCAGGTACACGTCGGGCGTCACATCCCAGTGCTCGCAGGCGAACGTCTTGCCGGTGCGCGCCAGACCGGACTGGATCTCGTCGGCGATCAACAGCACGTTGCGCTGCGTGCACAACGCGCGCAGGCGGGGCAAAAAGTCATCGGGCGGAACGATGATCCCCGCCTCGCCCTGGATCGGTTCGATCAGCACCGCGACCGTGTTCTCGTCGATCGCGTCGGCGAAGGCATCGGCGTCGCCGAACGGCGCGACGCGGAATCCGGGGGTGTACGGGCCGAAGCCGCGGCGGGCCGTCTCGTCGTCGGAGAAGCTGATTATCGTGGTGGTGCGGCCGTGGAAGTTGTTGTGCGCCACCACGATATTCGCGGCATGCGCCGGAACGCCCTTGACGTCGGCGCCCCATTTGCGGGCGACCTTGATGCCGCTCTCGACGGCCTCGGCGCCGCTGTTCATCGGCAGCACCATGTCCTTGCCGCACAGGTCGGCCAACGCGGCGCAGAAGGGCGCCAGACGGTCGGAGTGGAACGCTCGGCTGACCAACGTCACGGTGTCCAGCTGGGCATGCGCGACCGCGGTGATCTCGGGGTTGCGGTGCCCGAAGTTAACCGCCGAATACGCCGCAAGACAATCCAGGTAGCGACGGCCCTCCACATCGGTGATCCACGCGCCCTCGGCGCTGGCGGCGACCACCGGAAGCGGCGCGTAGTTGTGCGCCACGCAGCGGTCGTCGATCGCGGCGCCCGTCGCCTCCAACGTGGTCACGGATGCACCTCCAATGTGCAGCATTTGATCGATCCGCCGCCCTTGAGCAGTTCGGAGAGATCGACGCCGACGGGGTTGAAGCCGGCCTCGCGGAGCTGGGCGGCGAAGCCGGTGGCCGCGGCGGGTAGCACGACGTTGTACCCGTCGGAAGCCACGTTGAGGCCGAGGACGTAGGCGTCGGCACTTGCGACCTCGATCGCGTCGGGGAACAGCGTCCGCAGGCTCACCCGCGAGGTGTCGCTGAACGCCGGCGGGTAGTACGCGACCGTCGTGTCGTCGAGCACGGCGAGCGCGGTGTCGAGGTGGTAGAACCGCGGATCGACCAGCTCGAAGCTGTAGGTGGCGAGTCCCAACAACTGCGCGATCTCGTCGTGGGCTCGGCGATCGGTCCGGAATCCGTAGCCCGCCAACAGGATCGAACCGGCGATGAGCAGGTCGCCCTGGCCCTCGTTGGTGTGGCGGGTCTGCACGGACTGATACCCGTGCTGAGACATCCACTCTGCGTACGCGAACGCTTCGGCCGCGCGCTGCGGGTAGGCGAACCTCGCGACGACCGCGACGCCGCTGGCGATCAGGCCGCCGTTGGCGGCGTAGACCATGTCGGGCAGCCCCGGGACCGGATCGACGATGTCGACAACGTGCCCGAGCTCCTTGTACGTCCGGCACAACGTCTCCCACTGGGCGAGGGCCAGCTCGTTGTCGACAGGCGTCGCGGTATTCATCCACGGGTTGATCACGTACTCGACCGCGAAGTAGGTCGGCGGGGTCATGACGTAGTGACGCAGGCGCGCCCGCCGCCGGGAGGGCCGGTTCGGCTGGCGTGCCGCGGCGACATCGATAACCGTCATGAATCCACGGTAGGGATGCCCTTGGGCGCAATCAATCGTTGACTGTTGCGTGTCTACCAGCGAAAGATTGCGTATAGTTCGTCAAATCAGCGATTCATTGTGCGGAGGTGTCGGATGAACCGCCTCGACGCGACCGACGAGCAGATCCTCGCCGCCCTCACGGACGACGCGCGCGCCACGTTCGCCGAGATCGGGGAGCGAGTCAACCTCTCCGCGCCCGCAGTCAAGCGCCGGGTCGACCGCATGCTCGACACCGGAGTCATCCGCGGCTTCACCACCGTCGTCGACCGGACCGCCCTGGGCTGGACCACCGAGGCCTACGTGCAGGTGTTCCGTCACGGAACCATTGCCCCAGAACGGTTGCGGGCGGCCTGGATCGACATCCCGGAGGTGATCAGCGCCGCCACCGTCACCGGAACGGCCGACGCGATCCTGCACGTCGTCGCGCGCGACATGCGGCACCTGGAGGAGGCGCTGGAACGGATCCGCTCGGCCGCCGAGGTCGAGCGCAGCGAGAGCATCGTGGTGTTGACGAACGTGATCGACCGCGATCGAGGCTGAGCACCATTGGCCGGGGTGGCGGACAAATCGCCGTAGGGATCGTGTAAGAAACTGCCCATGACCACATCAGCGGGCATCGTCATCGTCGGCGGCGGACTCGCGGCCGCCCGTACCGCCGAGCAGCTGCGGCGATCGGAGTACACCGGCACGGTCACGATCGTCAGCGACGAGGACCATCTGCCGTACGACCGGCCTCCGCTGTCGAAGGAGGTGCTGCGCGCCGAGACCGACGACGTCACCCTCAAGCCCGCGGAGTTCTACGAGGAGAACAACATCACCGTGCGGCTCGGCAACGGCGCACGGTCCCTCGACACGGCAGCGCAGACCGTCACGCTCGCCGACGGGTCCGAGCTGGGTTACGACGAGCTCATCATCGCTACCGGTCTGGTGCCCAAGCGGATTCCGTCCTTCCCCGATCTCGCGGGCATCCACGTACTGCGGAACTACGACGAGAGCGTGGCCCTGCGCCAGGAGGCGGGGTCGGCTCGGCGCGCTGTGGTCGTCGGGGCCGGGTTCATCGGCTGTGAGGTCGCGGCGAGCCTGCGCAAGCTCGGCGTCGAGGTGGCACTGGTGGAGCCGCAGCCGACGCCGCTGGCGGCGGTGCTCGGCGAGCAGATCGGCGAGCTGGTTGCCCGGGTGCACCGCGCCGAGGGTGTCGACGTCCGCTGCGGTGTGGGCGTCGCGGAGGTGCACGGTTCGGATCGCGTCGAGAAGGTGGTGCTCGGCGACGGCACCGAACTCGACGCCGATCTGGTGGTCGTCGGCATCGGCTCGCATCCGGCGACCGAGTGGCTCGAGGGCAGCGGCATCAAACTCGACAACGGCGTCGTCTGCGATGACCACGGCCGCGCCAGTGCACCGCACGTCTGGGCCATCGGAGATGTCGCCTCATGGCGGCACAACCTCG
>NZ_LZJE01000218.1:0-44742 GCF_001666865.1 Mycobacterium sp. E136 | reverse complement strand
GCACGGCGGGCAGGTCGATATTGTGGGCAGTGGTCATCGCGTCGATTCCTTTGCTCGAGTGACTTTGACGGGTCTCTCGAAGAATCACGCGATGACCTTCATTCATTCGGCTACGACACGCCGGCACCGCTAATCAGGTCCCGACTCGTACACCACCTTGGTGGACGCAACCCCATGAGCGAGGACGGCAGCACATAGGTGAGCGCGCTGTGGTTGCCGGCTTCATCGGTCAGCAGCAGCTCGACCGGCGCGAACAGCCCCGCGGACGCATCGTGGCGCAGCATCGTGATCGCGATCAACGGGTTGCCGATCACCACGCGGAGCACTTTCCTGTCGATGCCGGCCTTGGCGAGCCACCCACCGTGATCCCATCGTGCGAACAGCATGAAACCGGTGGCACCCTCGTGAGATTCGACTTCCCGTGCGAAGTCGTCCCAGCGCAGGTTCCGGCGGGCGATCTCCTCCATCGGCACGGGTTCATCACCGACCTCGGCGAGCACGGCCGCGACGAGTTCGTCGAAACTCCTTACGCTGTCGTAGCGCAGGCGAACCCCGTCGAATCGGGTCGCACGCGGCCGGATGGCGGCGCTGAGCACCGGCTCAGGTTGGCCGGCAGAGGCTTTCCCATCGGTCATGACGTCCGCCTTTCACCTGTTGCCAGATGCAAGCCGAGACAGGCCTCGAATATTCCTGAGTAGCGTCCAGTGAACTCAGGCTACGGCCGCCGTGGACCAGATCGAACTCTGTGGAGCTAAGGGGAATCGAACCCCTGACCAGACCAGGCAAAACAGGGTCTGACCTGCGGTGATTGTTCATCTACGTCATCCTATGTTGTTCCGCTGTCCTGCGGATATGCGTTGGCGTGTTCCGTGACGGAACACCCCTTGGAAGGGTTTCGCGGGGGCGTCCGGCCCCCGGGAGTAGGGAAGGAAATCAAGAAAAATAGAGTCGCTGCTTCCGGTGTTCATCGGTTGGTTGGCGCGTGTGGGTACCTGCGTCCTCTACGCCACCCTCCGCGAGTACAGGAACATCAAAAGTCAATGAGAAACGCCGCGCAATGTGGGACGCGGGAATCTCACCCATGCACCCCAACGATCTGTCGGCCAGCAAGACGCGCTAGAGCCGTGCGGTTTTTGCGTGGCTTTTGGTGGTCGGGTTTGTGGGTGCCTACTTTTGGCAGCTCGCCGGCATCGCGGCCTGCGTGGCTGTGGTGTGGGGTGTGGTGCGGTTGTGCGAGTACACCCGACGCCTCGACGCAGAGGATCTCGCCCGGGTGCGGGCGTTGATCAAACGGGCCGATACCCAGCATCGGCAAGTCCTGTCCGGGGATCAGCGCGGGGTGTACGGCATCTACCCACCCGCCACCACCTGACGTAAACGCTTATCTGCGCGGGTTCCGATTCGTTCCCCGCGCAACTATGGTCAGGTCACAGGCAACGCACAGAATTGAGAACATCGAGGGGAAGTTCTTCGTGTCTGACCGCACCATTATTTTCGTGTTAGGTATGCCCCGCTCCGGGACCGCTGCACTCACCCGAGCACTTAGCCTGTCCGGGGCCGCGCTGCCAAAAGGGATGCTCGGGGCCAGTAAAAACAATCCTCGCGGGTTCTGGGAGCCGCGGGCGGCGATCCTGCTGAACATGAAAATCCTGCGGCGATGTCACAGCGCGTGGTTCAACCCGATCCCCCCCGAAGGCGGCTACACCACCGACCGGTTTCTACCCGAAGTGCAGGACTATCTAGCCACGCTGCCGGCCGAGCCGGTGATCGTGATCAAAGACCCCCAAATCACCCTGCTCGCTGATCTGTGGTTCCAAGCCGCACGACAAATGGGGTACCGGGTCGGGGCGGTGATCGCGACTCGGCACCCACGCCGAACCGCCCACTCCCTGCAACGGTACTTCCTCAACGCCTCACCACCATTCTCCGAAGCGTTGTGGCTGAAATACTATCTGGCCGCCGAACGGTCAACCCGCGACGTTGACCGGGTGTTCGTGGACTTCTTCAACGTGACAGCCGATTGGCGGCGCGAACTCAAACGTATCGCCGCAGCGTTGAATGTGGACTTCACCTGGGATGAGGGCGCGGTGGATGCGTTTCTCAACCCGGAGTTGAATCATCACCGGCACCGCGAGCAGCGCATCGATGACCCGGCGGTCGCACAGGTGTGGCGGGCGTTGAGTGCTGCGGCCAGCGACGAATCATGGAACGGCATCGACAACATCGACTGCCATCCGAGCAGAGAGGTGTTGGACGAGTATCGGCGCATCGACCGGATTTATCGGCGCATCCCGTTGTGGTTGAGCAAAGCCGGCATCGAAAGTAAAGCAGCATTGCACCTACGCCGAGGCACGTGGGCATAATCTTTGGTTGGTATCGGCCCTCGTCGGGCTGGGGGGAAGGGGCCTCGGCGAGGGCCGATCCCATTTTTGTCACTCCGGGTGGGGGAAACATTTAGGGTGATTTCTTCAACCCCGCTTCTTTGGCGGCTTCGCGAGCTGGCTTCCAGGCGAGGTTGTAGAACTCCTGCGCCCGCAGCGGGTTACCCACACTGTTGGTGAACACCCAATCCCCCGACAAGTCCAGTCCGACGAGCGCGGCCTCGGGCACCGACACCGTCCGCTTACCCTTTCGGGTCTTCGGCGGGCCGAGCTTCAACGTCTCCCGCGACCCGGAGTACTTCCACGCCTAATTCACAGTGACAGTCTTCTTCACCAGGTCCACATCGTCGGGTGTGAGTGCGGTCGCTTCCGAATACCTCAGCCCGGTCATGACGAGGAACGTGGCGAACGGCCGGTACTTCTCGGGGAGCTTGGATCGGATCAGCTCGAACTCGGCGGCGGTGAGGAACACCTTCTCCCGCGGGCGGGTTTCCGGGAGGCGGCGATCCTCGCACGGGTTCGCCCCAATCAGCCCATCCTTCACGGCTTGCTTGAACGCCGCCGACAGGAACGCGTGCTTGTTCTGGATCGTCTTCCTCGACACCTTATTGTCTGCCATCTCGCTGACCCATCGTCCGATCGTGTACGGGGTGACTGCCGTCAACGGCAGCGACCCGAGGGTTGGGGTGATATCGCGGTTCAGATAGGAGCGGTAGCGAGCAACTGTCGCGGCTGCACACCCGTCAAGGAGTCGATGTATTTGTCGACGAACTCGCGACAGTCGCGGTGCGGTGTTCTCGTCCTTCGACCTCGAGGATTCGCATCGCCTCGTCTGGGCCGTGCTGCTCGATGTTGTCTTTGAACCGTTTGGCGCCGGCTTCGTCATCAAAGGACAGGGACGACTGCTTGCCGTCGTGGCGCCACTTGACCCGCCATGTTCTGTCCCAGGCGTTGTCTTGGACGTGGATGCTAGCCACCGGTCACCCCCATAATGGGGCCCGATCTTAGGCTGTGTTCCGTAATCTGTTCCGTTGCCTTCGGGAAAGTTAGCGTTTATGCTGGTCAGATGCGTGGAGCTAAGGGGAATCGAACCCCTGACCTACTCGATGCGAACGAGTCGCGCTACCAACTGCGCCATAGCCCCTGATACCGGTAGCAGGCTACCAGCCCCCGGACGGCCGCCGAAAATCGACGGCGCTCCTCGGTCTACTGGCCCGCAGCCCGCGGCAGGTCGAAGTGGCGCGCGAAGGGCGCATAGTCGAGGTGCTCGAAGATCGGGTCCTCGTCGTCGATCTCCAGCACGACCGAACCCGGGCGCCGCAACCGAGCGGGCACCACGTCGAACTCGCGGTCGTCGGTGTTCTCCACGCCCAGCCGCGAACGGGCGATGCGCTGCGCACGCCTGCGGCGCAGCCGCTCCTCGATCCGGGTCTGGCGCCGCAGATAACCGAGGTAGAGCACGGTGAAGCCGCTCACCGCGCCACACAGCCACCACAGCGTCGGGCTCAGCGTGAACGCCGCAGCCGCCAACGCCACCAGCAGCACGCCCAGCGCTGTCAGCATCCGCTTGCGGAACTTGTACTTGCGTTCACTCACCGCGGCCGCGGTCTTCGACTCGTGCCGACGCCGGCGCGCTTCGGACAGCGAGTCGGCCATCCGCAAGTCGGCCTCCGACGGTGCCTCGAGGCCGGACGAATCGTCGACGGTCTCGTACTCGTCGTCTTCGGGTTCGACGGCCTGCTCCTCGGCGACGACTTCATCGTCGGCCTGGTCGTCGCTTTCGTCCGCTGCCTCGTCGAACTGCAGTGTGAGCTCTTCGTTTTCGGCTTCCTGCCGATCCGATTCACCCACGGGAAGTGCGCCCGAATTCTCGTCGATGACGTCCACGTCGAGGTAGTCGGGCTCCACCTTCTCCTGGACGCCGACCGCGGCGGCGCGCACGACCGCCCGGCCAACGACGGGCTCCGATTCCGATTGGATCTCGTCGTCGAGGTCGTCTTCCGAGGGCCGCCAGTCCGGATCGCTGGCGTGGCCGGCGGCTGGGCCGCGCCGTTTCAACAGTCGAGAGTTGCGCCCGCTGTTGAGCACGCGCGTCGCCAGCGCGACGTCACTCGTCCGGCGCACGGTGTCGCGCTTGCTGATCAGCATCGGCACGAGCACGAAGAGCCAGAGAACGACGAGAGATATCCACAGAAGGGACTGGGGGATGCTTGGCATGTCGCCTGCTCCTTTCCCCTAAAGGCTAGGTCTGTGACCTGCGCATCCGTGGGCGGCGCGCCGAGACAATTACACACCTGTAATTCGCTGGAGACAAGCACCAACAGTCACAAATGTCACTTTCGTAACAGCGGGCGTGTCCGGGGTACCGCGAGATCACCACCAGGGTCGCGATTTTGCTGACCGCACAGCCCAGCGGTAGATCTCGCGAAGGTCCGCCGCGCTACGCCCACTCGGCGCGCCTCTGGCGCACCAACGCCGAGGCCGCCGATCCGGTGAGTTCGTCGATCGTGATAGCCACCAGGAGGTGATCGCGCCAGGCGCCGTCGACGTCGAGATACCGGCGTAGCAGCCCTTCCTCGCGAAAGCCGACCTTCGCCAAAACCGCACGGCTGGCGGCGTTTTCCGGACGCACGGTCGCTTCGACCCGGTGCAACCCGACCGGGCCGAAGCAGTGGTCGACACCCAACGCCAAGGCGGCCGTCGCGACGCCGCCGCCGTTCACCGATTTGGCCACCCAGTAGCCGATCCACGCCGATCGCAGCGCCCCGTGCGTCACGTTGCCGATCGTCAGTTGCCCGCAGAACTGATCGTCCAACTCGATCACGAAGGGCACCATCCGCCCCTTACGGGCTTCGGACCGCAGCCCCGAACACACCGAGGGCCACGACGTGATGGCGTGGCGCGTCTCCCAATCCGCACCGGCGGCGGGTTCCCACGGCTCCAGGTGGGCCCGGTCGGCCAGCCGGGAACGGCTCCACTGCGCGCCGTCTCTGAACCGGATGGGACGCAGACGCACGACGCCGGCGGCGACCCGCAGCGGTCCGGCGGACATCGGCCAACCCGGGTGTATCGAACTGGACCGCCACAGGTTCACGTCGACACCGCGCGGATCAGCCGCGCTGTGCCAGGAATGCGACGTCGACGATCTCGCCGGTGCGGACCTGTTCGGCCTCGGAGGGCACGACCACCAGACAGTTCGCTTCGGCCAGCGTGGCCAGCAGATGCGATGCACCGGGCGCTCCGCCGAGCGCCTGAACGAGGTACTCGCCGGTGTCCTGATCGCGCATGAGTTGACCGCGCAGATATCCCGTCCGTCCCGCAACCGACTCGATCGGCGACAGTGCGCGCGCCTGCACGATCCGCCGGTGCGCCTGGCGCTTACCGAGTGACAGCCGGATCAGTGGCCGCACCATGACCTCGAACACCACCAACGCGCTGACGGGGTTGGCGGGCAACAGGAACACCGGCACACCGTCACGGCCGAGCTGACCGAATCCCTGCACCGACCCCGGGTGCATGGCGATGCGGGTCACCTCCATCTCCCCCATCTCGGAGAGCACCGAGCGAACGCCCTCGGCCGCCGCGCCGCCGACCGCACCGGCGATGACGACGACTTCGGCGCGATTGAGCTGACCCTCGACCACTTCGCGAAGCCGCTTCGGGTCGGTGTCGACGATGCCGACCCGGTTCACCTCGGCGCCCGCATCACGCCCCGCGGCGGCCAGCGCGTAGGAGTTCACGTCGTAGACCTGCCCGTTGCCGGGCGTGCGGGAGATGTCGACAAGCTCACCACCGACGCACAAGACCGACAGCCGAGGCCGCGGATGCACCAGGACCCGTTCCCTGCCGACCGCCGCCAGCAGTCCGACCTGTGCCGGACCGATGATCGTGCCCGCGCGGACCGCGACATCGCCGGGCTGGACGTCGTCGCCCGTGCGTCGTACGTACGCCCCCGACCGGACGCCGCGCAACACCTTCACCCGCGCATCGCCGCCGTCGGTCCAGCGCAGCGGGAGTACCGCGTCGGCAAGCGTCGGCATCGGAGCCCCGGTCTGCACGCGCGCGGCCTGCCGCGGCTGCAATCGGCTGGGGGTCCGGGCCCCGGCCTCGATCACCCCCATCACCGGCAGGCTCACCTCGCCGTCGGACGCCTCTTCTGTCTCGCCGTTGTCGCCGATGCCGAGCACGTCCACGCTGCGCACCGCGTATCCGTCGATCGCGGCCTGATCGAATCCGGGCAGCGGACGCTCGGTGACGACCTCCTCGGCGCACATCAACCCCTGCGCTTCGGCAATCGCCACCCGAACCGGGCGCGGCGCAACCGCCGCAGCCGCGACTCGTGCCTGCTGTTCCTCGACCGAACGCACTGCACCCCTATCTATGGCGTCGGGGCTCTCAGCAGTCGACCAGCCCCAATCGCTCCACCAACCACCGCCGGAGTTCCGGCCCGTAGTCATCGCGCTGCAACGCAAAGTCAACCGCAGCCTTGAGGTAGCCTCCGGGATTTCCGAGGTCGTGTCGAGAGCCGCGGTGCACGACGACGTGGACGGGATGCCCCTCGTTGATGAGCAACGCCACGGCGTCGGTCAACTGGATCTCGCCGCCGGCGCCGCGCGGAACCCGCTTCAACGCATCGAAGATCGCCCGGTCGAGGACGTACCGGCCTGCCGCGGCGTACGGCGACGGCGCGTCCTCGGCCTTCGGCTTCTCATACATCCCCTTCACGCGCATGACGTTCGGGTTGTTGGTATCGGAGACGGGTTCGACATCGAAGACGCCATAGGCGCTGATCTCCTCGCGTGGCACCTCGATCGCGCACAGCACCGAACCGCCGCGCTTGGCCCGCACCTTCGACATCGTCTCCAGCACGCCGGTCGGCAGCACGAGGTCGTCCGGCAGTAGTACCGCGATCGCATCCTCGTCTGCTCCAAGCTTCGGCTCCACGCAGCTGACCGCGTGGCCGAGGCCGAGCGGCTCGGCCTGCACCACCGACTCGACCTTGATGAGAGCCGGGGCGCGACGCACCTTTTCGAGCATCGTCTTCTTGCCGCGCTCCTCCAGCGTGCCCTCGAGCACGAGGTCCTCGACGAAGTGCGCGACTACTCCGTCCTTGCCCTCGGACGTGATGATGATCAGGCGTTCCGCGCCGGCCTCGGCCGCTTCGGCGGCGACGAGCTCGATGCCGGGTGTGTCGACGACCGGCAGCAGCTCTTTGGGGACCGTCTTGGTGGCCGGCAGGAAACGCGTGCCCAGGCCCGCTGCAGGTACCACCGCCGTGTGAGGGATAGAGACCAAAGGCCGTGTCATCGTTCACACACTAACGTCCAAGGGCAGGTTGAACATGGCGAGGTCGGGCGTGTTGAGGAGATGACGTGAGCGCGGCGAAGGCGGAGCTACGGGCGGCGATTCTGGCGGCCCGCCGGGCTGTTCCCGCACATGAGCACGACGCCGACGCGCACGCGTTGGTCGGCCATGCGACGACGTTCATCTCGGCCGGAGAAACCGTCTGCGCGTATGTGCCGGGCGGCTCCGAACCCGGCTCGCTCGCGCTGATCGACTCACTTCACCGTCGGGGTGTGCAAGTACTGCTTCCGGTGGCCAGGCACGACACCGCGGGTGTACCGCAACCGCTGCGGTGGGGCGGGTACGTGCCCGGGGAATTGGCGGAGGGCCGCTTCGGACTTCGTGAGCCCAAGGGGCCGTGGCTGGCGCCCGAGGGCGTCGCGCGCGCCACCACGCTCTTGATCCCCGCCCTGGCCGTCGATCGGAGCGGTGTGCGACTGGGACGTGGCGCCGGGTTCTACGACCGGTCGCTGCGGTGGGTGTCGCGGTCGGCGCGGCTCGTTGCGGTGGTTCGCGACGACGAACTCGTCGACCGGCTACCTGCTGAACCACACGACGTGTCGATGACCCATGCGCTGACGCCGCAACGGGGGTTGGTGGCCCTCGACCCGCCCGGACCGGGAATGACGAACGCCACGTAGCGGTTCTAGCACTTGAGCCGGTAGAGTGCTAACAGATCTGACCACCAGGGAGGGGTCTCGTGCCTACGTATTCCTATGCGTGCACCGAGTGCGGCGACAAGTTCGACGCGATCCAGGCGTTCAGCGACGCGTCGCTGACCACGTGCAAGAAGTGCAACGGCCGCCTGCGCAAGCTGTTCGGGAACGTGGGTGTGGTGTTCAAGGGCAGCGGCTTCTACCGCACCGACAGCCGCGAAGCCGGCAAGAGCTCGTCGAACGGCTCCAGCAACGGCTCGAGCGCCTCATCAGAGAAGTCGACCTCCTCCGAGAAGTCGAGCGGCAGCGGGTCGAGCGACTCCGGTTCGACCTCGTCTAGCTCGACCGCGGCGGCCGCGGCGTCGAGCTGACCTCCGCGGTTATCCACAGGCGGTCGACCAACTCGCCCATCACCCCAGTGCGCTGCCTAATTTGGCCGCATGGGGGACTCACTCAATCCGTTACCGTTTCACCGGCTCACCGCGATCTTGCGACCGGACTGGACACGCACCGTCCTGGCGCGTCGAATCGCCGCGGGCGGCCTGGTGGTTCTCGCCGCCGTCGCGGCGCTGCGTTCGGACCCTGATGACGAACGCGTCGATGCCATCGTCGCCGCGCGGGATCTGAGCCCGGGAAGCAAATTGGACGCCGACGACGTCCGTGTTGAAAAGCTCGATGCCGCAACGCTTCCCGACGGTATCCAATCGGACTTGGCCGCGGTTGTCGGCACCACGTTGACCGGTCCGGTCCGCCGCGGCGAAGCGCTCACCGATGTCCGCCTGTTGACGCCGAGGCTCGCCGAAGCGGCGGCGGGGCCGATGGCGCGCATCGTCCCCCTGTCGCTCGACGAGACCGCGGTGCTCGACCTGATCCGGCCCGGTGATGTGGTCGACGTGCTGGCGGCCAGCGGCGAATCCGACACTCCGCCGCGAGTCGTGGCGACGGACGCGATCGTCGTGCTGGTGTCCGAGAAGGCGTCGGGTACCGGCGCGAGCGCGGATCGCGTCGTTCTGGTGGCGCTGCCCGCACACGCCGCCAACGAGGTGGCGGCCGCAACGCTGGTGCAGACCGTGACGCTCACGCTGCACTGAAGCCTTCGGGTATTTCCGCTCCTCTTCGGCGGCAACGCAGCTAACGTGCGTAACTGTCGAGCGCACACCACGGCAGGGAGGATCCGAGACACATGTTGAAGGGCTTCAAAGAGTTTCTCGCCCGGGGCAACATCGTCGACCTATCGGTCGCGGTGGTCATCGGCACGGCGTTCACCGGGCTGGTCACCAAGTTCACCGACAGCATCATCCAGCCGCTGATCAACCGCGTCGGCGCGGGCGGCGAGGCCGACTACGGCATTCTGCGGATCGGCATCGGCGGAGGCGAGACGATCGACCTGAACGTCCTGTTGTCCGCGGCGATCAACTTCATTCTGGTGGCGGCGGTCGTGTACTTCCTCGTCGTCATGCCGTACAACCGGCTGCGCAAGAGGGGTGAGGTCGAGCAGGCCCAGGACACCGAGCTGTCGCTGCTCACCGAGATCCGCAACATCCTCGCCGAGACCAACGGATCGTCGGGCGCCCACAGCGCGGGCCCCGGCACCGGCCCGGACCCGGACACCGCGAAAACGACCAGCGCCGACAAATCCTGAGGAACGGAACAGCCCCCGGAGGTTTCCGGGGGCTGTTCTGCTGCTCGGGAGAGGCGTGTGTCAGTTCATGTTCCAGGGCTCGCCGTAGGTGGTGACGCTGTCACCGGCCGAGGAGATCAGCCGAGCGAACGGACGCAACAACACACCACCGGCCGCACCGGTCACCGTGCCGTGCGCATTCGACACCGCCACACCGCCGTTGGCGCCGGCCACGTCCACCGAGAACGTCGCGACCTCCTGGATACCCGGACCGTTACCGAGATCAGCGCTGATCGACACACCGGGGAACAGGTTCGGGGTGGTGATGAAGCCGGCCCCACCCAAGATCGCGCCGGTACCCGGGACCGGTGCCTGGTCGAACAGGATGTTCGGGGTCGTGTAGCTGAAGTTGATGCCCACACCCAGCGACCACGGGAAACCGATCTGATACCCCAACTCCAACGTGCCCTCGAACTCATCGGCACCCGGGCCGGCCACGATGTACTTCGCCCGACCACTGTGGAACCACTCACGAGTCAGCCGGTTGCGGTCAAGAGGAAACACACCATTGAGGAACGTGTCCCACTGCTGAATGGTCAACGTCCGATCCTTGCCGTCAACCAGACTCAGCTCGTTGTCCAAACCCGCGTGAGAAGTGCCCGTGCTCACGAACAACGACGCCACGGCTCCAGCTATCGCCAAAACCAGCGCCATCAGCACCCGACTGAATACCTTCATGTTCTCCCTAGCTAGTCGATGCGGGTCCCCGGTGGACCCGCAACTGGTGTCAGCCGTAGCTGGCGCTAGCGCCGCACGACGCATGAGTCGCATTTGAGCAAATGAGAGGCCTCACATACTGCTCTAATGTTTCGCTCATCCGTTGACAGGAGGAACATAACGGCGCTGACGGAAACCGGCAACGCGAACGCACGGGCGGCCCGCGGTGGAAGCCTTTTCCGGGCCGCCGGCCGAGTTTTCTTCATCGCGCGAATAATGCTTGATCCGAGCGGATTTCAGGGCTGTATCGCGAGTAACATGGGCTGCAAGCTCGCAGTTCTCGGCAGACCGGCCGAGGTGATCGTGGGCTGAGGCACATCCGAATGCGACGAGCGACGAGATCACAGTTTCGAGGTTGTTACACGCTGTGATCAAGATCACCAGCTAAGTGCTTCGTGCGTTTACGCAAACGAAATCCTGCCTTTCATTGCCAGCCAGATACAAGACAGCCCCCGGAGGTTTCCGGGGGCTGTTCTGCTGCTCGGGAGAGCGTGTGTCAGTTCATGTTCCAGGGCTCGCCGTAGGTGGTGACGCTGTCACCGGCCGAGGAGATCAGCCGAGCGAACGGACGCAACAACACACCACCGGCCGCACCGGTCACCGTGCCGTGCGCATTCGACACCGCCACACCGCCATTGGCGCCGGCCACGTCCACCGAGAACGTCGCGACCTCCTGGATACCCGGACCGTTACCGAGATCAGCGCTGATCGACACACCGGGGAACAGGTTCGGGGTGGTGATGAAGCCGGCCCCACCCAAGATCGCGCCGGTACCCGGGACCGGTGCCTGGTCGAACAGGATGTTCGGCGTCGTGTAGCTGAAGTTGATGCCCACACCCAGCGACCACGGAAAGCCGATCTGATAGCCCAGCTCCAACGTGCCCTCGAACTCATCGGCACCCGGGCCGGCCACGATGTACTTCGCCCGACCACTGTGGAACCACTCACGGGTCAGCCGGTTGCGGTCAAGAGGAAACACACCATTGAGGAACGTGTCCCACTGCTGAATGGTCAACGTCCGATCCTTGCCGTCAACCAGACTCAGCTCGTTGTCCAAACCCGCGTGAGAAGTGCCCGTGCTCACGAACAACGACGCCACGGCTCCAGCTATCGCCAAAACCAACGCCATCAGCACCCGACCGAATACCTTCATGTCCTCCCCACCTATGTCTGCGGTCAGCCCGCGGCTCACCGTGCTCTGCGCCTGGCCCCAAACGGCACACAAGGCTACGCCCTATGTGAGGCAGATGAGAGTTCTCAAATGCCGCTTTTATGTCCTGCTCCACATCGACACGAGGAACATAACGGTCGGGCATCACCCCGGCAACGGGAGATCGCTGAATAGAACAGAAGTGTTACCTAACTTGCCGATGGGACCTGCTGTAGGCCGCTTGGAGGTAAGCGATGGCGTTACCTGGATTTAACCTGGATCGCCGCACACGATCGTCTACTCACCACCGGCGCGGTCCGGTCGACGACAGGAGCTTGGCAACCGGCGCGGGGGGCAAGCGGTCAATTGTGATGCGGCGGACGGTTTTCCCGCATCCAACGATCGCGGTCGGCGTCATCGTCGGGGTCGGGGGCGTCGCGCTCGTCGGCCGGAATCTGCGGAAAAGCCTCGCCGAAGACGTCGTCGATCGAGTCCCGGCTGCGCTTCGGCCTGTCACTCATGATCCGACTCCATTGTGATTAAGATCACATTTTCGGCGTGTGGGCGCGTCTCCGGCGCGTCGGGTCAGATGTCGACCAGCTGACCGATGATCTGCACCGCGAGGGGGTTCAGGGTCGCCATACCGTCGCGCACCGCTGCACGCGAACCGGCGAGATTGACGACGAGCGTGCTCCCCGAAATGCCGGCCAGGCCACGGGAGACGCCGGCATCGATGATGCCGGCGGACAGCCCCGAGGCACGCAGCGCCTCGGAGATTCCGAGCAGTTCGCGGTCGAGGATGTCCCGCGTCGCCTCCGGCGTGACATCGCGGGGCGTGACGCCCGTGCCGCCGACGGACACCACGAGGTCCACACCACCGATCACCGCGGTGTTGAGGGCGTTGCGGATCTCGACCTCGTCGGACGACACGACCACAACCCCGTCGACGACGAAGCCCGCCTCACCGAGCAATTCGGTGACCAACGGACCACTGTGGTCCTCCTCGTCGCCATGTGCGGTGCGGTCATCGACCACAACGACCAGAGCCCGGCCCACCAACTCCCCTGGCTGTTCCATGACTGCAACCGTATATGCGGGCCCCGACGGCGGCGCGGCCACTCTCAGGGTGGTCACATCGGTCGGCGTGCTCACTGCTGTGCCTTACCCAGCGTGACCTGGACGGTCTTGGGCTTGCCCGACGGATCCAGATACGACAGCGTGACCTTCTCCCCCGGCGCCCTGGACCGAATGGCTGCGACCAGCGCGTCGGCGCTGCTGATCACGCGGTCGTCGACCTTCGTGACCACCACACCGCTCGGCAGACCCGCCGCGGCGGCGGCGCCACCGTCGGTGACCTCGACGATCCGGGCGCCGTCGATCGACGCATCGTTGCCGACCTGCACACCCAGCGAGGCGTGCGCCGCGGTTCCGTTCTTGATCAGCTCGTCGGCGATCCGCTTGGCCTGATCCACCGGAATGGCGAAGCCGAGGCCGATCGAACCGCTCTGCGCCTGAGGTCCGGCGTCGGCACCCAATGTGGCAATGGCGGAGTTGACGCCGATCAGCTCCCCGTTCATGTTCACCAGCGCGCCTCCGGAGTTGCCGGGGTTGATCGCGGCGTCGGTCTGAATCGCGTCGAGGACGGTGTTCTGATTCCGCGCGTCACCGCTCGCAGCGACGGGCCGGTTCAGCGCACTGATGATTCCTGTCGTCACAGTGCCCTCCAGCCCGAGCGGAGAGCCGACGGCGACGACGTCCTGGCCCACCTGCAGGTTGGCCGAGGAACCGATGGTGATGGGGGCGAGGTCGGACACGCCCTGCGCCTTCACGACGGCGATATCGCTGCTCGGATCGGTCCCGACGACGGTGAACGGGGCGGTGTGCCCGTTGGCGAACGTGACCTTGGTCTGCGCGCGGGCGGCGGGGGTGCCCGGGTCGGACGGGCCGTCCGAAGCGGCCGACACCACGTGGTTGTTGGTCAGGATCAACCCGTCGGAGGTCAGGATGACGCCCGAACCTTCCTCGGATGCGCGCCCCATGTCGGTCTCGAGCTTGACGACGCTGGGCACCACCTTGGCCGCGACCTGTTCGACGGAGCCCACCGGCAGGCTGGCGGCAGGCACGCTGGGCGCCGCGCCGTTGGCAGACGACGACGCCGACGGCGAATCCGGCTGCGCGAGCAGGACGACGCCGCCGCCGATGCCGGCCGAGACGACCGCCACGGCCAGGGCGCCGGCCGTCAACAACCCTGCGCGCGAACGCTTTTGCGGTGGTTGGCCCGGCAGCGGCTGGGGCGCCCCGCGGTAGGGGTCGTAGGGCGCGCGGAACTGCTGCTGCGTCTGATGTTGCTGGGTCGCATAACGCCAGTCGTACGGCTGCTGCTGCTGTTGGTACGGGCCGGGGCGCTGGGCGCCACCAGGGTAGCCGGACACCCCGTGGTCACTGCCGATCGGTCGGCGGCCGTACGGCGGCGGGGGCGGCGGCGAATACCTCGGGTGGTTCGTCATGTCGCTCGGGCTCTTCTTCCTGCTCTTCTTGGTTCTGTTGTTTGTTTTCCGACATCTGCACAACGTTGGACGCTTGCTCAACAGTGCCCCGTCGGGCTGAGAATCCACTTAGAGAACGTTCGGGACATACCCAAAGTTCGTTCCCCCGTTCCCGCCGATGTCAATCATCGTCGACGTTGACCGTGCGCGGGAGTTACTCGGCCGGGGCGTGTCGGGGCGCCACCCACTCGGGAGCGCGCTGAACCGGTGGCCGCCCCGGCAGCACGACGTGCATCGACGTGCCGGGAGGGTGTCCGCCGGGCACCGTGTCCTCGATCCGCAGAGAACCGCCGTGCTTGAGCACGACCTGCTTCACGATGGCCAATCCAAGCCCCGAACCGGACATCGACCGTGCGGTCGTCGACCGATAGAACCGCTCGAACACAAGCGGACGCTCCTGGGGCGGGATTCCCGGGCCGTAGTCGGAGACCACCAGCTCGGCATTCAACGCGTCGATCTGGGTCAGCCGCACGGTCACTAGTCCGCCGGGGGGACTCCACTTGGCGGCATTGTCGAGCAGGTTGAGCACGGCGCGACCCAAGCCGGCCTCGTCGCCGTAGACCAACCAGGGGGTGGTGGTCGCCTCGAACACAATGTCGTTGCGGCGGCGGCGAACCCGTTCCAGCGAACGGTCCACGATCTCGGCGACGTCAACCGACTCGTGCACGGTGACCCCGGCGTCGTCGCGGGTCAGGTCGACGAGATCTCCGACCAGCGTCGACAATTCCTCGATCTGCGCGATCACGTCGGCGCGCAGTTCGGCCATCTCCTCCTCCGGCAGTCGCGGCGCACCGGGCGCCATCGACGCCATCAGCAGTTCGACATTCGTGCGCAACGACGTCAGCGGTGTGCGCAGTTCATGGCCGGCATCGGTGACGAGTCGGGCCTGCCGTTCCCGAGACTCTGCCAATGCGCGCAGCATCATGTTGAAAGCTTCTGTGAGACGGGCGAGTTCGTCGCTGCCGTAGACCGGGATAGGCCGCAGATCGTCGGTGCGCGCGACACGCTCGGCGGCCTGAGTCAGCCGCGCCACCGGGCGTAGGCCCGCCCGCGCGACGGCTCCGCCCGCGATCGCGGCCACCGCCACACCGATTCCACCGACGATGATCAACACCGTGCTCAGTCGCCGGAGCAGCTGCGTGGTGGGCGCCATGCTCTTGGAGATCAGCAGGGAGCTGTCGTTGGACAGGTGCATCGCGAGCACCCGCTGATGATCGGCGGTGCGCAGCGACATGATCAGATCGCCTCGCAGCACAGCCTTTTCGGGATCGCCCAGCGGCAGGCTCTGCCCCTGCTGATTGGCCGTGAAGATCGCCCGGCCGGGGATCACGAGCATCGCGTTGACGTCGGAGTACGCGGTGCCCTCGATGGCCTTGCTCGGATCGGCTTGCAGAGAGCCGCTTTCCATGAGCAGCCGGGCGCGGTTGCGCAGCTGGTTGTCGACGTCGTCGTACAACGCCCGGGACACCACAGCCCACACCGCCACCGCCATCAGGACCACGACCATCGCCACCATGGACATCGCCAACAGCATCACGCGCCACCGCAGCGACACCGAACTGGTTCTCGACGGCGGGCGAGGCGATTCGGGCTGGGGCGCGGCCCCGTAACTCGGCGCAGACATCAGGGAGGCGTTTCGCGAAGCACATAACCCACCCCGCGCACGGTGTGGATCAGTCGCGGCTCTCCTTCGGCTTCGGTCTTGCGGCGCAGGTAACCGACGTACACCTCGAGGGCGTTGCCGGACGTCGGGAAGTCGAATCCCCACACCTCTTCGAGGATGCGGCTGCGCGTGAGCACCCGGCGCGGATTCGCGATGAGCATCTCGAGCAGTGCGAACTCGGTGCGGGTGAGGCTGATCGGGCGCTGGCCCCGGGTCACCTCGCGAGTGACCGGGTCCAGCGTCAGATCCGAGAAGGTCATCGCGGCCGACTCGGCACCGTTGTCGGGACCCGTACGGCGCAGCAGCGCCCGCATCCGGGCCAGCAGTTCTTCCAGCGCGAACGGCTTCGGCAGATAGTCGTCGGCGCCGGCATCGAGGCCCGCCACCCGCTCGGAGACCGAGTCACGCGCCGTCAGCACGAGGATCGGCAGGTCGTCGCCGGTGCTGCGGAGCTGACGGCACACCTCGAGACCGTCCAGTCGAGGCATCATCACATCCAGCACCAGGGCGTCGGGACGATCGCTGGCGATGCGATCCAATGCTTCGAGGCCGTCCCCGGCGAGTTCTACGGAGTAACCGTTGAAGGAAAGCGAACGGCGCAGCGACTCGCGCACCGCGCGATCGTCATCGACGACAAGTATGCGCACAGCCACAGTGTCAACCCCCTATCTGAGAGTGACCTGAGAGGCGCGCCGGTGCCGCTGGGGTCGGCGACATCCGGTCCGGCGTTAGCGGCGGTCCAGGTCGATCAGGCCGAGGCGAGCGGCCTTGAGCAGCCGGCGCGGCACCTTGTGCTGCTGACCGGCGACGTTGACGCCCACGAGTTCCGTGCGCTTGGCCTTCCACTGCGCGCGCCGGCTACGGGTGTTCGCGCGCGACATCCTGCGCTTGGGCACAGCCATGGTCGAGATCTCCTCTTGAGGGGGTAAGTCTGGCGCCGCGCGCACGGTAGGCGACGGCAAGTGTTCTTCAGGATAGCCAACGACCTGCGTAGCCTCCAAAACAACGGAATTCGATGGCCCGAACCTTGACGCGATACCGCCGGTCATCGTTAACCTACCGGTTGGTTGGCAGCGGCCGCGACGAAGGGAGCCCGCGTGACCTCTGCTCGTGGACCGGTCCGCATCGGCAACTGCTCGGGGTTCTACGGCGACCGGCTCGCGGCCATGCGCGAGATGCTGACCGGTGGCGATCTCGACTACCTGACCGGCGATTATCTGGCCGAGCTCACGATGTTGATTCTCGCGCGCGACCGCGCGAAATCGGCCGACCGCGGCTATGCCAAGACGTTCCTGAACCAGCTCGAGGAGTGCCTGGGCACCGCGCTCGACCGGGGTGTGCGCATCGTCACCAACGCCGGAGGCCTCAACCCCGCGGGGCTCGCCGGGGCGGTGCGTGCGCTCGCCGATCGGCTGGGGTTGACGGTCAACGTGGCGCACGTCGAGGGCGACGACCTGATCGGTCGTGCGGACGAGTTCGGCTTCGGGTCGGTTCTGGCCGCCAACGCCTACCTCGGCGCGTGGGGCATCGTCGACTGTCTCGAGGCGGGCGCCGATGTGGTGGTGACTGGACGCGTCACCGACGCATCCGTCACGGTCGGGCCGGCGGCCGCGCACCACGGCTGGAGCCGTTCGGACTACGACCCGCTCGCCGGTGCGATCGCGGCCGGGCACGTCATCGAGTGCGGCGCTCAGGCCACCGGCGGCAACTACGCGTTCTTCGCGCGGGACTTCCCCGACCTGAGCGCGTTGACCCACCCGGGCTTTCCACTCGCCGAGATCCACTCGGACGGATCGTCGGTCATCACCAAACACCCGGGCACCGGCGGCGCGGTCAGCGTCGACACCGTCACCGCGCAACTGCTGTACGAGATCGGCGGTGCGCGCTACGCCAACCCCGACGCGACGCTGCGCGTCGACAGCATCGAGTTGTCCGAGGACGGGCCGGACCGCGTGCAGATCTCCGGCGTGCGCGGGGAACCCCCGCCGCCCACCCTGAAGGTGTCGCTCAACGCCATCGGCGGCTTTCGCAACGAGATGACGCTTGTCCTCACCGGTCTCGACATCGAGGCCAAGGCCGAGTTGGTGCGGGGCCAGCTCGAGGCGGCACTGACGGTCAAGCCGGCCGAACTGGAGTGGACACTGGCGCGCACCGACCACGACGACGCCGACACGGAGGAGGCGGCCAGCGCGCTGCTGCGCTGCGTCGTACGCGATCCCGACCCAGACAATGTCGGTCGCCAATTCTCCTCGGCAGCGGTCGAACTCGCGCTGGCGAGCTATCCCGGCTTCCATGCCACCAGCCCGCCAGGTCAAGGTCAGGTCTACGGCGTGTTCAGGCCGGCGGTTGTCGCGGCCACGGAGGTGCCCCACGTCGCCGTGCACGCCGACGGTTCCCGTGTCGAGATACCGCCCGCGCAGGAAACCCTGGACCTTTCGCCGGTGGCGCCGTTCGCCCTACCCGAGCCGCTACCGTTCAGTGAAACCCGACGCGCGCCGCTCGGCGTCATCGCCGGCGCCCGAAGCGGCGACAAGGGTGGCAGCGCGAACGTCGGCGTGTGGGTGCGCACCGACCAGCAGTGGCGTTGGCTCTCGCACATGTTGACGATCGACAAGCTGCGCGAGCTTCTGCCCGAGACAAGGGATCTCGAGGTCGCCCGGTATCTGCTGCCCAACCTTCGAGCGGTCAACTTCGTCATCGAGGGCATCCTCGGTGAGGGCGTCGCCTACCAGGCTCGGTTCGATCCCCAGGCGAAGGGGCTCGGCGAGTGGTTGCGCAGCAGACATGTCGACATTCCCGAGGAGCTGATGTCGTGAGCATGTGGCACACCCCCGAACGCGATCAGCTCCGCAAGACGGTGCGGACATTCGCCGAACGCGAGGTGCTCCCGCACGTCGACGATTGGGAGCGCAACGGCGAGATACCGCGCGGGCTTCACCTGAAGGCGGGTGAGGCCGGCCTGTTGGGCGCCGGTTTTCCGGAGTCGGTCGGCGGTGGTGGCGGCGACGGTGCCGACGCCGTGGTGATCTGCGAGGAGATGCACTACGCCGGTTCTCCGGGCGGCGTGTTCGCCTCGCTGTTCACCTCGGGTATCGCGGTGCCGCACATGATCGCCTCCGGCGACGAGCGGCTGATCGACACCTATGTGCGGCCGACGCTGCGCGGGGAGAAGATCGGCAGCCTCGCGATCACCGAGCCCGGCGGCGGCTCCGACGTCGGGCACCTGACGACCAGAGCGGTGCGAGACGGTGCCGATTACATCGTCAACGGTGCCAAGACCTACATCACGTCGGGCGTGCGCGCCGACTACGTCGTGACCGCGGTGCGCACCGGCGGGCCTGGCGCGGCGGGGATCTCGTTGATCGTGGTCGACAAGGGCACCCCCGGATATGAAGTCACCCGCAAACTCGACAAGATGGGCTGGCGCTCATCGGACACCGCCGAACTGTCCTACACCGACGTCCGCGTGCCCGCGGCCAACCTGGTGGGCGCCGAGAACTCCGGTTTCCTGCAGATCGCGGCGGCGTTCGTCTCCGAACGGGTCGGGCTCGCCGCGCAGGCCTACGCCAGTGCGCAACGCTGCCTCGACCTCGCCGTCGAGTGGTGCCGTAACCGGGAAACCTTTGGCCGGCCGCTGATCTCACGACAGCAGGTCCAGAACACGCTCGCGGAAATGGCCCGGCGCATCGATGTCGCGAGGGTATACACACGCCACGTCGTCGAGCGACAGATCTCCGGTGAGAACGACCTGATCGCCGAGGTGTGTTTCGCCAAGAACACCGCTGTCGAGGCCGGCGAGTGGGTGGCCAACCAGGCCGTGCAATTGTTCGGCGGGATGGGTTACATGGCCGAGTCGGAGGTCGAACGTCAGTATCGCGATATGCGGATTCTCGGAATCGGCGGCGGCACAACCGAGATACTGACTTCGTTGGCCGCCAAGACGTTGGGATTTCAGTCGTGACCGCTCTGCGCTCCACACTCGACGCCGCATCTCCGGCCTTCGGCGAGGCGAAGGCGGCGATGGCTTCCAAGCTCGCCGAGCTCGAGACCGAACACGCCAAGGCACTGGCCGGCGGCGGCGAGAAGTACGTGCAACGGCACCATGACCGCGGCAAGCTGACCGCCCGCGAACGCATCGAGTTGCTCATCGATCCCGACTCACCGTTCCTGGAGTTGAGCCCGCTGGCCGCGTGGGGCAGCGACTTCACGGTGGGCGCCAGCCTGATCACCGGCATCGGCGCGGTCGAGGGCACCGAATGCCTGCTCGTGGCCAACGATCCCACCGTCAAGGGCGGCACCAGCAATCCATGGACGCTGAAGAAGATGCTGCGTGCCAACCAGATCGCGCTGGAGAACCGGCTTCCGCTGATCTCGCTGGTCGAGTCCGGCGGCGCCGACCTGCCGACGCAGAAGGAGATCTTCATCCCCGGCGGGCAGATGTTCCGCGACCTGACCAGGTTGTCGGCGGCGGGCATTCCGACGATCGCGCTGGTGTTCGGCAACTCGACCGCGGGTGGCGCCTACATCCCCGGCATGTCCGACCACGTCGTGATGATCAGGGAACGGTCCAAGGTGTTCCTGGCAGGGCCGCCATTGGTGAAGATGGCGACGGGCGAGGAAGCCGACGACGAGTCGCTCGGCGGTGCCGAGATGCACGCTCGCACATCGGGTCTGGCCGACTACTTCGCGCTCGACGAACCCGATGCGATCCGGATCGGCCGGCGCATCGTCACCCGGCTGAACTGGCGCAAGCAGGGTCCGACCCCCGCGCCCGTTGTTGAGCCGCTCTACGACGCCGAAGAGCTGGTCGGCATCGTGCCGGCGGATCTGCGCATCCCGTTCGATCCCCGCGATGTGATCGCCCGCGTCGTCGACGGCTCGGATTTCGACGAGTTCAAACCGATGTACGGCTCGTCGCTGGTGACGGGGTGGGCACGGCTGTACGGCTACCCGATCGGCATTCTGGCCAACGCCCGCGGCGTGTTGTTCAGCGAGGAGTCGCAGAAGGCCACCCAGTTCATCCAGCTCGCGAATCGCTCGAATACGCCACTGTTGTTCCTGCACAACACGACCGGGTACATGGTCGGGCGCAAGTACGAGGAAGGCGGCATGATCAAGCACGGCTCGATGATGATCAACGCCGTATCGAACTCGACCGTGCCCCACATCTCGCTGCTGATCGGCGCCTCGTACGGCGCGGGCCACTACGGCATGTGCGGGCGCGCCTACGATCCGCGCTTCCTGTTCGCCTGGCCGAGCGCCAAATCGGCGGTGATGGGCGGGACTCAGCTGGCGGGCGTCCTGTCGATCGTCAGCCGCGCCGCCGCCGAGGCGCGGGGCCAGGCCGTCGACGAGGACGCCGACGCCGCCCTGCGGGCCGCGGTCGAAGCGCAGATCGACGCCGAGTCGCTTCCGATGTTTCTGTCCGGCCGGCTCTACGACGACGGCGTGATCGATCCGCGCGACACCCGCACGGTCCTCGGAATCTGTCTGTCCGCCATCGCCAATGGCCCGATCGAGGGGACGTCGAACTTCGGCGTCTTCCGGATGTGAGCGTGATGATCACTCGAGTCCTGGTCGCCAACCGCGGCGAGATCGCCCGGCGGGTGTTCGCGACGTGCAGGCGGCTCGGCATAGGGACGGTCGCCGTCTACACCGATCCCGACGAGCACTCCCCGCATGTGGGCGAGGCAGATGCGCGGCTCCGCCTGCAGGGTCGCAGCGGATACCTCGACGCCGATCAGCTGATCGCTGCGGCGCGGGCATCGGGCGCCGATGCCGTCCATCCCGGTTACGGGTTCCTGTCGGAGAACGCCGAATTCGCGAGTGCGGTGCGCGACGCGGGCTTGACGTGGATCGGTCCACCCCCCGCGGCGGTGGCCGCGATGGGCAGCAAGATCGAGGCGAAGAAGATGATGGCCGCCGCGGGCGTACCGGTCCTCGACGAGCTGGACCCCGAGAGCGTGACCGCCGACCAACTGCCCGTGCTGATCAAGGCGTCCGCGGGAGGCGGCGGCCGCGGAATGCGTGTCGTGCGTGAGCTGTCGCAGTTGTCGACCCAGGTCGAGGCCGCGCGCCGGGAGGCGGCTTCCGCATTCGGCGACCCGACGGTGTTCTGCGAGCGCTACCTGGCCAGTGGCCACCACGTCGAGGTTCAGGTGCTTGCCGACGAGCACGACACCGTCTGGGCGGTCGGCGAACGTGAGTGCTCGATCCAGCGGCGCCATCAGAAGATCATCGAAGAGGCGCCCTCGCCGCTCGTCGAGCGCACACCGGGCATGCGCGCCAAGCTTTTCGATGCCGCGCGGCTGGCCGCGACCGCCATCGGCTACACCGGTGCGGGCACGGTCGAGTTCATGGCGGACGCTTCCGGGGACTTCTACTTTCTCGAGATGAACACCCGATTGCAGGTCGAACACCCCGTCACCGAGGAAACCACGGGCCTGGATCTCGTTGAGCTGCAGCTGCGGGTCGCCGACGGCGGCAGGCTCGACGCGGAGCCGCCGCCGTCACGGGGGCACGCGATCGAGGCCCGCCTCTACGCCGAGGATCCAGCGAAGGATTGGCAGCCGCAGGCCGGCACCGTGCACCGGTTCGAGGTCCCGGCCAACGTCCGGGTGGATTCCGGAATCGTCGACGGCTCGACCGTGTCCATCTTCTACGACCCGATGCTGGCCAAGGTGATCTCCGCTGCGCCCAGCCGGCGGCAGGCGGCTGCCGTACTCGCGGACGCGTTGACGCGCAGCCGCATTCACGGTGTGTGCACCAACCGTGACCTGCTGGTCAACGTGTTGCGGCATCCGGCGTTCGTCGACGGTGCGACCGACACCGCGTTCTTCGACACGCACGGCCTCGCCGCGTTGGCCGCACCGCTCACCGACACTCGCACGGTCGCATTGTCCGCGGTGGCCGCCGCGCTCGCCGATGCGGCCCAGAACCGCGGTGATGCTGCGGCATTCGCGGCCGCTCCCAGCGGGTGGCGCAATCTGACATCGGGTCACCAGGTCAAGCGGTACACGGACGCCGCGGGGGCCGAACATGAGGTCCGCTACCGGTTCACTCGGTCGGGCCTCGAGTTGCCCGACCACGACGGCGTATCGCTCATCTCCGCGACTCCGACCCGTGTCGTGTTGACCGTGACGGGTGTCGACCGGCCGTTCGAGGTGGCGCGGTATGGCCACGACGTTTTCGTCGACACCCCTACGGGCTCAGTGCATCTCATTGCGGTACCGCGTTTCGGTGATCCCGATGACGCGGTCGCGCACGGTTCGCTGCTGGCGCCGATGCCTGGTTCGGTGCTGCGTGTGGGCGCGGCCGTCGGCGACACCGTCACCGCGGGCCAACCGCTGGTGTGGCTGGAGGCGATGAAGATGGAGCACACCATCACCGCGCCCAGCGACGGTGTGCTCGCCGAACTCAATGTCGAGCCCGGCCAACAGGTCGACGTCGGCTTCGTCATAGCCCGAGTCCTCGCCCAAGCCGAAGGAGAGCAGTGAGCAGTTTCGTCGAGACCGAAGAGCAACAGGCGTTACGCAAGTCGGTCGCCGCCATGGCCGCGAACTTCGGTCAGGACTACTACCTGGAGAAGGCCCGCGCCGATCAGCACACCGACGAATTGTGGTCGGAAGCAGGAAAACTCGGCTTCATCGGGGTGAACCTGCCCGAGGAGTACGGCGGCGGCGGCGCGGGAATGTACGAGCTGTCCATCGTGATGGAGGAGATGGCGGCGGCTGGATGCCCGCTGTTGCTGATGGTGGTCTCCCCCGCGATCAACGGCACCATCATCGCGAAGTTCGGCACCAAGGACCAGAAGAAGCGTTGGCTGCCGGGTATCGCCGACGGTTCGATCACGATGGCGTTCGCGATCACCGAACCCGATGCGGGCTCCAACAGCCACCGCATCACCACCACCGCGCGGCGTGACGGCGGCGACTGGATCCTGTCGGGTCAGAAGGTGTACATCTCGGGCGTCGACCAGGCCCAGGCCGTGCTCGTCGTTGGTCGGACGGAAGACCACAAGACCGGCAACCTCAAGCCCGCACTGTTCATCGTTCCCACCGACACCAAGGGTTTGCACTGGACCAAGATCGAGATGGAGCTGGTCAGCCCGGAAAACCAGTTCCAGCTCTTCCTCGACGAGGTCCGGCTCCCGGCCGACGCCCTGGTCGGCTCCGAGGACGCCGCGATAGCGCAGCTGTTCGCCGGTCTGAATCCCGAGCGGATCATGGGCGCGGCCAGCGCGGTCGGCATGGGCCGGTTCGCGATCGACAAGGCCGTCGACTACGTCAAGTCGCGGCAGGTGTGGAAGACACCGATCGGCGCCCACCAAGGGCTTTCGCATCCGTTGGCGCAGAACCACATCGAGATCGAGCTGGCGAAGCTGATGATGCAGAAGGCGGCCTGGCTGTACGACACCGGTGACGACATCGGCGCCGCCGAGGCCGCGAACATGGCCAAGTACGCCGCGGGCGAGGCGTCGGTGCGCGCGGTCGATCAGGCGGTGCAGTCGTTGGGCGGCAACGGGCTCACCAAGGAGTACGGCATCGCCGCCGCGGTGACGGCGTCGAAGCTCGCCCGCATCGCGCCGGTCAGCAGGGAGATGATCCTCAACTTCGTCGCGCAGACCTCGCTCGGGCTGCCCCGGTCGTACTGATGGACACCTTCGTCAGGTACACCGTCGACGGGTCGGTCGTCCGGCTGACCCTCGACTCGCCCGCCAATCGCAACGCGTTGTCGACCGCGCTGGTCGAACAGCTGCACCAGGGCTTCACCGACGCCGTCGCCGATCCGGGCGTGCGGGTCGTCGTGCTCGGCCACACGGGCGGAACATTCTGCGCCGGTGCCGACCTGAGCGAGGCGGCGGGCCGCGAGCCGGGTGAGCTGGCAGTCGACCGCGCCCGCGAGATGACCCGTCTGCTGCGCCGCATCCTCGAGCTGCCGATGCCGGTCATCGGCGCCATCGACGGGCACGTCCGCGCCGGCGGCCTCGGCCTCGTCGGTGCGTGCGACATCGTGGTCGCCGGACGACAGAGCACGTTCGCGCTGACCGAGGCGCGCATCGGCGTCGCGCCGTCGATCATCTCGCTCACCCTGTTGCCGAGAATGACCAGCCGCGCGGCGAGCCGCTATTTCGTCACCGGTGAGAAATTCTCGGCCGCGGAGGCCGCCGAGATGGGTCTGGTCACGATCGCCTGCGACGACGTCGATGCCGGCGTCGCCGAGTTGACCGCGGCGATCGCCAAGGCATCGCCGCAGGGACTGGCGACGTCCAAAGCGTTGGTCACCGCGCCCATCTTGGAGTCCTTCGACCGGCATGCCGAGGAACTCACCGCGCAGTCCGCCGAGTTGTTCGTCTCCGAAGAGGCCCGCGAGGGCATGCTCGCGTTCCTGGAGAAGCGCGCGCCGAGGTGGGTGGCGGTCTGATGACACGCACGGTTCTCGTCACCGGTGCCACGGGCACGCTGGGCCATCGCGTCGTGCCCGAAGCGATCGCAGCGGGCCACGAGGTGCGGGCGCTGAGCCGTAGGAGCCACGTGGGATACACCGGCGTGCACTGGGCGCAGGCAGACCTGTTGACGGGGACCGGGCTGGACGCCGCCGTCGAGGGCATCGAGGTCGTGATCAACTGCGCGACGCAGCCGACCGGCGACAAGGACGTCACCGCGATGCGCAATCTCGTCGAATCGGCTCGGCGGGCCGGCGTCGCTCACATCGTGCACGTGTCGATCGTCGGCATCGACCGCATCCCGCTGCCTTACTACCGCACCAAGCTGCGCGCCGAACAGGTTCTGGAATCGTCGGGGATCGGCCACACCGTGCTGCGTGCGACTCAGTTCCACGACCTGATCCGCACCATCTTCGCGCTGCAGAGGTACTCGCCGGTGCTGTGGGCCTTCCGCGGGGTGCGCTTCCAGCCGATCGACACGGCCGACGTCGCAGCACGGCTGGTCGAATTGGCCGACGCCGCACCCGCCGGGCGAGCGCCCGCCATCGGCGGTCCGGCGGTGCACACCCATGCGGACCTGGCACGCATGTACCTCGAGGCATCGGGGAGCCGGCGCCGAGTGCTCGCGCTACCCGTTCCGGGGCGGATCGGACGGGAGCTCAGAGCGGGCGCCAACCTGGTCCCGCAGAACCGCGTCGGCTCGGTCGGCTTCGCCGAGTTCCTGGCATCCCGGCAATAAGTTTGGCCATCTACATTCTTCGCCGTAGCGAGTCAGGGCACAGTTTGGCGTACTTGCTTGCATGTGCCACGGTTCGTCGTACGCTCGTATCCGATGAGCAATCCAGCGTCGCGGAGCCGTTCGATGCGTGCTGCTGACACCGATCGAATCCAGGTGGCACAGCTGCTCACTGACGCCGCCGCACAGGGCCGGCTTCAACTCAACGAGTATGAGGACCGGCTGACCAGGGCATATGCCGCGCAGACCTACGACGAGCTGGACCGGTTGTCCGCGGATCTGCCGGGTGCGATCACCCGGGGACGCAGCGGCGGCCCGTGCCGGCCCGCGCCGTCGACGATGCTGCTGGCGATCATGAGCGGCTTCGAGCGCCGCGGCCGCTGGAACGTGCCCAGACGGATGACGACATTCGCTCTTTTTGGCGGCGGTGTGCTGGATTTGCGGTACGCCGACTTCACGTCGCCGGAGGTGGAAATCCACTCGTATTCGATCTTCGGCGGTCAGACCATCCTGATCCCGCCGGAGGTCAACGTCGACCTTCGCGGTGTCGGCGTGATGGGGAGCTTCGACCACTCCGTCGAGGGCGAGGGCTCACCCGGGGCGCCGTGCGTGTGCATCCGCGGCTTCTCCCTGTGGGGCCGCGTCGGCGTCAAGCGCAAGAAGCGTAAGTCCGCCTAGCATCCTTGCTCAGCGGCGTCGGCGCGATCGCAGATAGTCGCCGACGACCGCGGCGCCCAGCCCGTCGAGGTCCGGCACCACCACGCGCCCCTCGACCCGGCGCGCCACCTGATCGATGAACCGCGCCAGCCCCGGGTCGTTGCCGAGCCGGAAGATCGTCACCTGCGCCCCCAACGCGGCGACCTCATCGAAGCCCTTCACCGTGTGGGCGATCGTCCGCGGATGCGGCGGATAGTCGAAGAACACAGCAGAACGGGCGTCGTCGTTCGCCGAACTCTCGAGGTGCGCCGTCGGCTCGCCGTCGGTGACGACAAGCACCACCGGCTGGGCATTGGGGTGACGGCGCAGGTGCCGCCCGGCCAACGCCAGCGCGTGGTGCAGGTTGGTGCCCTGCTCGTACACGCCCTCCAGGCCGGTGAGTTCGGCGGCGGTCACGGTCCGTGCGTAGCGGCCGAACGCGATGATCTGCAGCGCGTCGGACCGGAAGCGCGTGCAGACGAGATGGTTGAGCGCCAGCGCGGTGCGCTTCATCGGCAACCACCGGTTCTCCATCACCATCGAGAACGAGGTGTCGACCAGCAACGCGACCGCCGCCTGGGTCCGCGTCTCCGTCTCCGAGATCTCGACGTCCTCCACCGTGATGCGAATCGGACGCTCGGCGACGCCGGTCCCGGCCTGACGCAGCACCGCGTTGGTGAGGGTGCGCGTCACGTTCCATGGTTCGGTGTCACCGAATGCCCACGGCCGGGTCGCGCCCGTCAGCTCACCCGCCGCGCCGGCGCGGCGAGTGTCGCGCTCCCCGTGCCGTCCCGAAAGCTGTTGCGCCACATCCCGTAATGCGGTCTGCCCGAGCTGGCGCATCGCCTTGGGCGACAGGCGCCACTGCCCGTCGGATCCGCGGTCCAGAAAACCCTGGTCCATCAGGGCCCGCTCGAGCTCGGCCAGCGTGCGCGCATCGACTGCGGCGTCCTCGCCCAGCTGGCGGGCCAGCATGTCGAGGTCGACGTCCTCCATCGTGGCGCCGGCGTAGCTCTGCGACAGCGCCTCGGCCAGCTGCTCCAGTTCGGCGATGTCGGCCATCGCCTGCGCGCCCTCCCCCATGCCCAGCGGATTGTCGCCGGAGAAGTTCGACGAGCCGGTCCAGTCTTCACCGGGCCGTGCGGCCTGCAGGTGGGCGTCGAGGCGGTTCAGCGCGTTCATCAGCGACGGCGAGCCGAATGCCTGCTGCGCCAACGAATCCAGCTCGGCGCGCTGCTCCGCGCTCAGGCTGTTGCGAAACCGCTGAGCGGCCGCAGCGCGCTGCGCCAGGGAGTCCAGCAGTTCGTCGACGTTGCGCGGGTTCTCCGGGAAGAACTCGCCGTGCTTGTTCATGAAGTTCTCGAAGTCTTCTTGGGTGTCTTCGCCTTTGGCGTGCTTGTCGAGCAAGTCGTTGAGGTCGTCGAGCATCTCGTTGACACGTTGACGGTCCTCGTCGGTGGCGTTCTCCAGCGCCTCCTTCATCCCGGCGAAGCGCTGGTCGAGCATCTCACGACCGAGCAGATCCTTGATCTGGTCGTACTTCTCGCGCCCCTCGGGGCTGCGCCACTCGTAGTCGGCGAGTTCCTGCACGGCTTTGGCTGGTGACGGCGGCAGGTTCTCGATGCGCATCTCCTGAAACCGCGCGTCATCGTCGAGCGCACGGGCCAACTCTTTGCGCTCGGCCAGCACCGCATCGTCGAGGAGCTTCTTAATTTCGGCCAGCGTGCCGTCGAGGTTGTTGCGCTGCAACAACTCCCGGCGACGACGATTGGCTTCGGCGGCGAGCTTGTCGGCGCCGCGCATGTTTTTGGTGCCGCGGCGCAACATCTCCGACAGCGCCCGCCGCGGCGAGCTGCCCTCCATCACATCCTGACCGATCTGCTCGAGCGCCTCGCGCAGGTCGATCGGGGGCGCCAGCGGGTCGGGCCCGCCGGTGTATCGCGAATACCGCGAGACGTGTCTAGCCATAAGTCGTTTCGCCCTCGTCCGACACCTTGTCGATCCGCTTCGCCAGATACAGCGCCTCGAGCGCCAGCTCGACCGCGGCGGCCCGCTGTCCGTCGGTCGTCGCATCGAGCCGCTTCTGGATCTCGGCGATCGCGGGCACCTCGGGAACCGCGGCCAGCACGTCGCGGGCCGAGACCCGCTCTCCGGTCGTGACGGCCGAACCGTTCTCGATCGCGACCACCAGCGGTCCTACGTCGATACCGCCCAGCAGCCGCTGCGCGGTGTCGGCGGTGGCCCGGCGCAGCAGATGCTCGAGCACCGCCTGCTCGCGGCCCTCCTCGCCGGTCTCGAACTCGAGCTTGCCGCGCAGCACGTCGACGACCGAGCCCAGATCGACCACGCGGGCCACCGACTCCTGCTCCCCGAGCACCGCAGACCGGTGACGGGCGGCCGCCGCGACGGTCTCGGCCCCGGCGATCGCGAAGCGCGCCGAGACCCCGGAGCGCTGGTCGATCGAGCGCGACTCACGCAGATAGCGCGCAAACCGGGCCAGCACCTGGATCAGGTACTCGGGAACCTCGGCGGCAAGGTGCGCTTCCTGCGTTATGACGCCGACCTCCGCATCGAGCTCCAGCGGATAGTGCGTGCGGATCTCGGCACCGAACCGGTCCTTGAGCGGCGTGATGATCCGGCCGCGGTTGGTGTAGTCCTCCGGATTGGCGCTGGCCACGACGAGCACGTCGAGCGGCAGCCGCAACGTGTAGCCGCGCACCTGGATGTCGCGCTCCTCCATCACGTTGAGCATCGAGACCTGGATGCGCTCGGCGAGGTCCGGCAGCTCGTTGATCGCGACGATGCCGCGGTGCGCCCTCGGGATCAGCCCGTAGGCGATGGTTTCCGGATCGCCGAGGCTGCGGCCCTCGGCCACCTTGATGGGGTCGATGTCGCCGACCAGGTCGGCCACGCTCGTGTCGGGGGTGGCCAGCTTCTCGGTGTAGCGCTCGCTACGGTGCCGCCAGGCGATCGGCAGATCGTCACCCGAGTCGGCCACACGCCGGATCGACTCGGGGGTGATCGGGCTGTACGGGTGCTCACCCAACTCCGAGCCGGCGATCACCGGCGTCCACTCGTCGAGCAGGCCGGTCAGCGCGCGCAGCAGGCGCGTCTTGCCCTGGCCGCGTTCGCCGAGCAGCACGACGTCGTGGCCGGCGATCAGCGCCCGCTCGAGCTGCGGAATGACGGTGTCCTCGAAGCCGAGAATCCCGGGCCACGCGTCACGTCCCTCCGCCAACGCGGCCAGCAGATTTTCCCGGATTTCTTGCTTGACGCCCCGTTCGCGATGGCCGGAGGCCCTCAGCTCGCCGACGGTGCGGGGTAGATCTTGGGGTTGAGTCACCACTCCACGCTACGACTTGTCCCGCGACGGTGCGTGTCCCCCGATGGTCGACGCCGTTGTTTCGTCAGATTTTCCGCACGCTGGCGGCAGCTCAACCCGCCGACGGCGGCAACAGCTGGAACCCGTCGAGAATGGCCGTGCTGTCCCGTTGATACGTCGGGTCATCGGGATCGAGCGTCTGGGCGGTGACGCTGACCGCGAAGGTCTTGCCCTCGGCACGCATCACCGCGCCGAGTGCGACGGCCGGATGCGGCGCCACGTTCCCCATCGTCGGCATGCGGTAGTCGAACATCCTGGCGGGCATCCTGCACAGCGTGCGCTCGCTGACACGGACATCCGTCGCGCCGATGCCCGATTCGAGCGCATCGCGCATGTTGGTGAACACCAGGTTGGCGTCCTGCGCCCCCGGCGCGCTCTCCAGGGTGACCACGACGTTCGGGGTGAATCCCTGCGACGTGAGCTCGTCGTTGCGCATGGCGAAGCGGATCAGTTCCGAATCCATCAGCGTGGTCCGCTCCCATCCCGGGGGCGTGGGGATCTTCATCACCGGCTCGTTGTCGTTCCTGGCCGGAATCGTCGTCAGCGGCTCGTCGACGGTTTCGCACTGTGACGAGTCGGCCCCGCCGGAGTCGGCCGCCGCGATCAGGTCGGCCCCGGCGACCGCGCGGGCATCGTCGACGACCCTGGTGCACGAGACAATCAGGACCGTCGTCGCCGCCAACACGAGCGTTACGGCACGCGACGCAGAAACCATGGTGTGCAACATAACGGCCTCCGGCCGTCTTAGGCCGAGTTCAGTCAGACATCAGTGCGCGAAGTGACGCGCACCGGTGAGGTACAGCGAGATACCCGCTCTGGCAGCGGCTTCGGTGACCTGATCGTCGCGGACGGAACCGCCCGGGTGGACGATCGCCTTCACGCCGCCTTCGGTCAGCACCTCCAGGCCGTCGGGGAACGGGAAGAACGCGTCGGAGGCGGCGACGGCGCCGTGTACCCGGTCGCCGGCCCGCTGCACCGCGAGCCTTGCCGCGTCGACGCGGTTCACCTGGCCCATACCAACGCCGACGGTGGCGCCGTCCGCGGCGACGACGATCGCGTTCGACTTCACCGCCCGGCACACGCGCCACGCGAACTTCAGGTCCGCCAGTGTCGCGGGATCGGCCGGCTCACCGGTGGCCAGCGTCCAGTTGAGCGGATCGTCGCCGTCGGCGGTGAACTCGTCGCGCTGCTGAACCAACAGCCCACCGCTGATCTGGCGGAACTCGGTGCCGCCGGGTTGTGGCTCGGAGGCCACCAGCACCCGGATGTTCTTCTTTCGGGTCAGCACCTCCACGGCGCCGGGTTCGTAGGCAGGCGCGATGATCACCTCGGTGAAGATGTCGGCGACGGTCTCGGCCATTTCGACCGATACCGCCGTGTTGGCCGCGATCACCCCGCCGAACGCCGACAGCGGATCGCATTCGTGGGCTTTGCGGTGCGCGTCCGCAACGGACTGCGACGAGATCGCGATGCCACAGGGGTTGGCGTGCTTGATGATCGCCACGCAAATCTCGGAGTGGTCGAAGGCGGCCCGCCATGCGGCGTCGGCGTCGGTGTAGTTGTTGTAGGACATCTCCTTGCCGTGCAACTGCTCGGCCTGCGCCAGGCCCGGCCACGCGGCGTCGTTGCGATAGAGCGCCGCCTGCTGATGCGGGTTCTCGCCGTACCGCAGCACGGCGCTGCGCTGCCACGTGGCGCCGACCCAGCCCGGCAGGGGACTCTCCGACCGCTCCGGCGCCAGCACCGAACCCATCCAGGACGCGACGGCGACGTCGTACTCCGCGGTGTGCCGAAACGCTAGCGACGCCAGCCTCTTTCGTTCATCGAGGGTGAATCCGCCCGCGCGGACCGCGGCGAGCACGCCGTCGTATCCCAGCGGGTCGACGACCACTGCGACGCTTGGGTGGTTCTTCGCGGCGGCCCGCACCATGGAGGGGCCGCCGATGTCGATCTGCTCGACGCATTCGTCGATGGTCGCGCCTGAGGCGACGGTCTCGGCGAACGGATACAGGTTGACCACGACGAGCTCGAACGCCTCGACGCCCAGCTCGCTCAGGGCCGAGACGTGTTCGGGTTTGCGCTGATCGGCGAGCAGGCCGGCGTGCACATGCGGGTGCAGCGTCTTGACGCGCCCGTCGAGCACCTCGGGGAAGCCGGTGACCTCTTCCACCGGGGTCACCGGGACACCTGCTGCGGCAATGGTTTTCGCTGTCGACCCGGTGGATACAATGCTGACGCCCGCCTCGTGCAGGCCGCGGGCCAAATCGGCGAGGCCCGTCTTGTCGTAGACGCTGATCAGCGCCCGCCGAATCGGCCGCTTGCCCTCGGTCATCCCAATGTCGCCTTTCGTCCGGTCCAGGTCACGCCGCGGACTGCCACCGCGGCAAGTACTTCCGCCAGAAGTCGCCGCTCGACGACTTTGATCCGTTCGTGCAGCGTCGCCTCGTCGTCGTCGTCGAGGACGGGTACCGCCTCTTGCGCCAACACCGGCCCGGTGTCGGTTCCCGCGTCGACCAGATGCACGCTGCAGCCGGTCACCTTGACGCCGTACGCGAGCGCGTCGGCCACCGCGTGCGCGCCGGGGAAGGCGGGCAGCAACGCGGGGTGCGTGTTGATGATGTGGCCCATGAACCGCGAAAGAAAATGCGGTCCAAGGATTTTCATGAATCCCGCGGATACGATCAGGTCGGGCTCATGCGCAGCGGTGGCCTCGGTGATCGCGACGTCCCACGCCTCCCGGTCGGAATAGTCGCGCAGCCGCACGCTGTAGGAGGGAACCGAGGCGGCCGAGGCGATGTCGACCGCCGGGCAGTCGCGGTCGACACCGACGGCGACGATCGATGCGGGGTACTCGCCCGCAGTGGCATCCAACAGCGAACGCAGCAGCGAACCGGTGCCCGACGCCAGCACGACGACCCGTGCAGGAACCTTCGGCGGTACGCGGAGGGGTTGCTGCACGCCTGGCAGCCTAATGGGTGCCCGGCGGGCCGTCGTCGTCCGCCATGAAGTGCTCTTCGGGGTCCTCGACGACGTCGTTCGGGTTCGGCCGCGGCTCGACCCGACCGGCGGCTTCGGTGTCCGGCGCACCAGCGGGCTCTTCGTCGGCGGGCCCGGGTTCGACGTCCTCGGGTTCGACGTCCTCGGGCTCGGGCTCCACGATTTCGACGTCTACTGGCTCGACGTCCCCGGGTCCGACGTCCTCGGGTTCGGGCTCCCCGTCGGCGTCGTCGTAGTCCTCGACGTGATCCTCGAGGATGGCCTTGGGGACCCTCGGCCTTCGGGCAACGCCGCCCGCCATCACCACGGTCAGCGCACCGATTCCGGCGAACCACAGGAAGACCGCGGGCCCGAACGTCGCCTGGTCCACTCCGACGTCGCCGAAGTTGCCCAGCCGCCCACCGCCGGCATAGCCGAGCAGGGCCATGGTGAGCGCCGCCAGAGCGGACGCGACGAGGAGCTTGGCCAGCGCCTGGCCGAGTGGAACGGGGCGTCGCGCACACTGCTGCCCCACCGCCACCGCCGCGGCCGCCGCGACGATGAGCAGCGCCACCCACACCGGCCCCAGTGGCGGCGTCGGCACCGCCGCCAGGATCGGCAGTGCCGGGATGTCGCCGCCGAACACCGTGAACGAACTGAAGGTCGCGAGCCCGACGTGCGCGCTGGACCCGACCGCCACCGCCGCCGTGCCGACCAGCACATTCGGGATGTACAGCACCGATAGCACCGTCAGGCTCAGCTGACCGAACATCGAGTCGGTGATCGAGTAGAGATCATGCATCGTCGACCAGTGCACGACCGTCGATCCGGCCATCACCACGCCGGAGAGCCCCGCCAACGCGAGCACGCCCGCGGCCGCGGCGCGGAACGCGTCCGGCAGCCAGGCGGGCAGCGAAGCGTCGGCCATCAGCCGCCTGCCCAGGCGGGAGCCGACGCCCACCGCCGCACCGATCGCGTGCACGACGAGCACGCCGCCGAAGGCACGTAATGCGTGCGGGGTCTGGAGCTGGGTGAGCACCGAAGCGGCGTCGTGAACCACGGCCAGCGCGATCGCGGCGATCAACAACGGCCCGCCCAGCGCCGAGGCAACCACCCAGCGCGTCACGAACCACGAACCGTTCGGGCTGGTGGCGGCGGCCGTCGTACGCGCGGTGCCCCACACCATCGCGAGGGCGGGCAGCAACGGCATCACGCCGAGCTCGGCGCCGCCGATCGACACCGGCACCAGGTGCACGCCGAGCCACATGCTGGCGATCGCGCCGAGCGCGCCGGTCATGTCGCTGTTCGCGATCAGCAGTTGCAGCAGCACGACAGCCGCGATGATGACGAGCGCCACCAACGACGGCCCGAACGCGACCCGAAGGAGCTCACGCGCCTGGCGTGCGCCGACTGGCCGTTGATCCACTGGTTGAGCCGCTCCTCAGTCAGGCTGCCGTGCTGCGGTGACGCACGCGCGGCTCAGACTACTGGCTCACCTCAGGAAGGCGGCGGACCCGACTCCGAGGAGGGCGACGGTTGCGCCGGAGTCTGAGTCGTCGGCTGAGACGACGGCGGCTGGCCGTACGCGGGGAACCCGGTCGGCGGTGTCGGGGGGCCCTGCTGGCCCTGCTGGCCTTGCTGGTGGCCCTGTTGCGGCGCTCCCGGGAAACCGCCGGTCGACGGACCGCCCGGATAACCGCCCGGATACGTCGACGGATATCCCGCCCGGTGCTGCTGCTGGGGTCCGCCGTGATGCTGCTGGCCTTGCTGGCCGTAATACGGGCCCGGGGAGCCGTACTGCTGTCCGTAGGACTGGTCGTACTTCGGCCGCGGCGCGGGCGGGGTGATGATGCCCGACTCGAACAGCAGTGCTGCCACCGCGATGATCGCCTGGAACAGCGAGAAGGCGATGATCAGGTACAGGCCCCAGTCGATCGCGGCGCCGCTCGGGCGGTTGATCACCTCGGCGATGATGAGCAGGAACGCGGCGACCGCGAGCACTGCGTACACCGCCGTCGACGCGCCGTGTCTCGGCAACAGCGTCGTCCCGGCCAGCAGCCCGGCGACGAGCGATGTCGCGACGGCGAGCACCAGACCGAACGAGCTTCCGCTGATGCTGCCCAGCCCCGGGAAGTCGGACGCGGAGATGGTGAACAGCGGCGCGAAGCTCGACAAGTACACCGCCAGGCCCAGCAGAGCCACGGCGATGGCCAGATACGTCGGCAGCTTGTTCGCGGCGTCGGTCGTCGACGGCGACGCCTCCGGCGCCCTGCCGAACTGCTGCGTCGGCGCGGAGAACTGGGTGGTCGGCTGCTGCGCGGGCGGGTATCCGGGGCTGCCGGGCGGTCCTTGCGGGTACGACATGACCTCTCCTGTGCTCGGGCGGGCTTTGAAAACCACGCTAGCGCACAGCGGTCATGCCGAGACCAGCACCGGTTCGCCCACGCTGTCCTGTTCGGACCGTTCGATTTCGCGGACCAGCGGCAACACCTTCGCGCCGAAGTACTCGATCTCTTCTTGAAAGTGCAGGAACCCGCCGAGGATCAGATCGACACCGCGTTTGCGGTACGCCGCAATGCGTTCGGCGATCTGCTCGGGCGTGCCGATCAACTGCGTGCGGAACCCGTCGTTGTACTGCACCAGGTCCTCGAACGTCGAATCGGCCCACATACCGCGTTTGTCCCCGGTCGAGTTGCCCGCCTGCTGCACCGCGGCGCGGAACCCGTCGACGGCCGGCTTGTTGGCCTTGGCGATGATCTCGCGCAGGACGTCTTTCGCTTCTTTTTCGGTGTCGCGGGCGATGATGAATCCGTTGAGCCCGAACCGGACTTCGCGGCCCGCCCCGCGAGCGTGCTCACGCACGTCCACGATCTGCTCGGTCACCCCGTCGAAGTCCTTGCCGTTGGAGAAATACCAGTCGGCGTACAGGCCGCCGTTGCGCCGTGCCGCGGTCGAGTTGCCGCCCTGGAACAACTCGGGGTTGGGACGCTCCGGAGTGTTGAGCGGTTTGGGTTTGAGCGTGAAGTCGTGGATGCGATAGAAGTCGCCGCGGAAATCGACGTCGTCCTCGGTCCAGATCTTGCGCAACACCTGCAGGAACTCGGCGCTGCGGCGGTAGCGCTCATCGTGCTCGAGCCACGGTTCGCCCAGGTGGGTGAACTCGTCCTTGAACCAGCCCGACACCACGTTGACCGCGAAGCGACCGTTGCTGAGATGGTCGGCGGTGGCGCCCAGCTTGGCCAGCACCGCCGGCTGCCACAGCCCCGGATGCACCGCCGCGATCACCTTCAGCTTCTGCGTGGCCAGCAACAACGCCAGCGAGAAGCTCGTCGATTCGTGTTGGTACTCAGCGCCGTAGCTCGCTTCGTAGCGCACCTGGCTCAGCGCGTATTCGAACCCGTTGTTCTCCGCGGTCTGCGCCAGCTTGGCGTTGTACTCGTAGTTCCAATCGGTGCGCTGCTCGATATCGCTCGTCACCAGCCCACCACTGACGTTGGGCACCCAGTAGGCGAACTTCACATGATCGGCAATGCGTTCGGTCGTCATGGTCTGACATGACAGCAGCGCGGGCCTCGCACGTCGCCGGTATCAATCACGTTGAAGGAAACGCGCCCCGCCCTGCGGGCACTCGCCCAGCAAGTCCGTCGCGAGCATGATCCTGCCGAGGGCCACCCATGCGGCACCGTAGTAGGTCGGATAGCGCTGCAGCAACGCCGAGGCCTGGTCGAGGCGCGCCGCCGCCGCGTCCGCCTCTCCTGCGGCGGTCTCGGTGGCGGCGGCGCTGACGAGTGCCAGGGGATGCTGCCACTCTCCGGCGGTCGACCCGTCGAGATTGCGCACCGCAGGCGGGTTCCCGGGCGCCGCGATCTGCTCGCGCATCGATGCCGCGAGAGCACGGTCATCGGCATCACAGGACTCAGCGAAGCGGACGGGAAGGCGTGCGGCATCCAGGCCGAAATTCACGGGTCCTCCGCCGGGCGGTTCGATCGGCGTCGCATGGCCGGCCGGGTTCACGGCCGCCCAGTCCGGCGGCAGCCGGTCCACGCCGACCAACTGCCAGCTCAGCGTTCGCTGGGTGCGGCTGATCTCGAGCCACCTCCGGTCACCGGAGGCCCGGAAGAGTTCGTCCTCGGCGCGAGGGCTGAAGTAACCCGGGTCGATCGCGTGCGGGGGCGTGGTCGCCCAGTTGCCCGCGACCGTCGTCAGGCCACCACCGACGAGCCACTGCCCCGGCGGAGCCACGTCGCCCGGCGGCGGCGCGGCGGAGCCGACCGGGACTGTTTCGGCCCGCATGACATCGGCGCCCAGCCGCTTACCGGCGTCGACCAACTCCTGCGCATCGAACCGGCCGCCCGCGAGCACCAGGGCGCGCGCCGCGTCGAGGTCGGCGTCGGTGGCGCTGTTGGCGTCGACCACCCTGCCGTCCGCCCACCGCCAGGACAGAAGCCCGTCGGGGCGGCGCAGCTGTGATTTCGTCCAGTCCCAGATCGATCGGAACCGGTCCTCGTCGTTCAGCGCGGCGGCGATCAACATGCCGTACGCCTGGCCTTCGCTGACCACGTCGCCGCCCTCGTCACGGCGTACCACGCGTCCGTCGTCTTCGACGTAGCGGTCGAGGAAGTCTTGTCCGGCCTGGCGAGCGGCCGCCTGTCGCATGGTGCCGATGTCGGTTTGCGAGACGCGCGGATCCGCCGCGTGTGCGACGCCCCACCCGCCGGCCACCACGGTCACCACCATCAGGACCTTCACGGCCACCGTGCGTAAGCGAATCACTGTCGACTCCTTCGGGCTCGTACGGCCAGCACCACGGCGCCCGCGATCACGGCTGTACACAGCACGAGCGGGATCGCCTGCTGCCGTGGGTCGTTGACCCCGACGGGTTTCGACGGCGTCTTGTCCGGCGGCAGTTCGGCCGCGGGGATCGCCACGTCGGGCGGGTCGAGCGGCGCCGACTCGGCGGGCACATCGCGCACCTGACGAAGGTCCGGCCCGTCGGGCCCGTCCGTGAGCACGAGCGTCGTGGGCGCGCCGTCGGCGAGTACAACGGGCCGCCGGAATTCTCTGCCGTCGACGGTGATCACTGCCTCGTGAGCACCCGGCGGCTGAGGGAGGTAGCCGGTGATCAGACCGTAGGAAGCGTTGTCCGCCAGCACGGTTGGTTCGGACGCGGCCGAGGTCAGCGCCAGCTTGACCGGGCCGGTCGCCCCGGCGGCGTGCATCAGTCGGACCGTCGGCTCGGGCGAAGGCCCACCGTCGGGCGCGAGCTGCGCGGCCACCTCCGACGACTCCGCAGCGGAGAACAATCCCAGCGTGTACGAGGCACCCGGTGAGACCGTGAAGGCCTGGCGCATCTTCACGGTGCCGGTGCGCTCCTCAACCGTAGTCATCACATAAGTGCCAGCGGCGATGCTGCGGTACTCGGTGGGATTCGGCCTGTCGCCCAACGAAATCGAGCCGCCGGGACCGCCATCGATGCGCACGAATTCCACGCGGTCCGGCTCCGAGCCCCGTCGCATGTCGCTCACCCGGACCGAGCCCGCACCTTCGGGCACCGGCGCTGCGTTTCCGCCGAGACCGATGTTCGTTGCCTTGGCGGGAAAACGGACCGTCAGCCGTCCGTCGCGCAGGGCGACCGACTCGACCGCGAAGGGGCTCTCCTGCCGGTCGAGGAAGGCGGCGACTGTCCGCAGCCGCTCCGGTGAACCACCGATCGTGAATTCCCTTTCGGGTGTTCCGGCGGTCCGCTCCGCGGAGATAGAGGTGACGCCCTCGAGGGCGACGGGCTGCGTCGCGGTGATCACCGCCAGCGCGGCGACGACACGCTGATCGACGGTGGCCGACTGCAGGGTTGCGACCGCGTCGGGATCCGATCCGGCATTCAGGCGCGCGGCCACCTGTACCCCGAACGCCGGTGCCGCCGGTTGCGCGGGACTCGATGCCTGCGCGCCGTCGTCGACGCGGAGCACGTCGACCTTCTTGCCACCGTCCCCGAACGTGGCCACCGGATGCGCATGTGCGATCGCATCGGTCAGCACACCCTGATCGGGCATGTCGGCTCGCATCGACGGCGTCGACACGACCCAGTCGTAATCGGCCCAGCCGGCGGGTGCCAGCTTCTGGACCTGTTCGTCGGTGTCCACCTTGTACGACCACACCACGTTGTGGCGGTCGCGGCCCTCCCGCAGAAGGTCGACCCAGAGCGCGTCGTCGACGATGAGCCGGTCCTTCCTGGAGACGTTCTGCGAAATCCACTGCTGCGCCCGCTGTAACGACGCATCGTCATTGCTCGCCAACACCTGCCCGTGGCCCGGAAGCCAGAGCGCGACCACCATCGAAACGCCGAAGGCAGCGGCCAGGCTCGACGCTGTACGCCGCCAACCGCCGGTCCTCACGGGCTGCGGTCCGCTGCGCTTCAGGCGGCTGACGGCTTCTTGTGCCAGTCCGGCCGCCAGCATCGCGGTCAGCGGCAGCGTTGCGATCACGAACGGCACGGGCAGGTAACCCGGTCGGACCACCATGACAACCAGGATCAGCAGCCCGGCCGCATACGGCCGCAGACGCTCGATCAGCAGAGCGGCCAGTGCAATCGGCGCGGTGAGCAGCGGAAGCACCGGATCCAGGCGCAACCACTCATCGATCGTGTGCCGCTTCAGCGAGTCCGGATCGCCCAGCGCTCCTCCGGATTCGCGTTGCCACAGCTGGAACTTGATGCCGTCCCACAGGCTCACGTGGCCCGGGCCTGGCACGAGTTCACCCCGAATGACGGCCATCACGACGTAGGTACTGACCACCAGGACGGAGACCGCGCCGAAGACCGCCAACGCGTACCGTCGGGTCGCGGGCACGGTCTTGCACCACACCAGCCATGCCACCATCGGCACCAGCAGCAGCATGGTCTCCTTCGTCAGCACCGCGACGCCGAAACAGGCCGCCGCGCCGAACATCGCCGAAAGCCGGTGGCGCGGTGAGCAGATCAGGACCAGCGCACCAAGGACCCACGCCACGGCCAGGTTGTCCAGATAGACGGAGCGGCCGAGGGAGATCGCGAGCGGCGAGAGGGCGAAGATCGTCACGGCCAGCGTGGCTGCCCAGCGGGACAGGCCGACGCGACGTGCCAGTAACCACAGCAGCCCGGCAGTGAGCACCGCGACGAGAACCATCAGGAAGCGGCCCGCGACAACGGCATTGCCACCGAAACCCGGGCCGGTGATCACCATCCACGCCGCCAGCTGCAGCCAGCCGGCGGGCGGGTGGTCGTACCAATAGGTGTAGTGCGCGAGCTCACCCCATTGCACGACCGCGAAAGCCTGTGCGACATAGGTGCCTTCGTCATCGAGCCGGGTCGGGGAACCCGTGATGTTGATCGCGCGCAACACGGCGGTCAGCGCCATCAACGCGACGACGATAGGAATCGAGGGGTTGAGTCGAATCGATCGAATCATGCCGCGATCCGCTCTTCTCGACCGACCGCGCGGTGAGCGTTGGCGTGCTCGGTCTTCTCCCAACCGCCTTGTCCGCGGCTCTGCCGCCACGCCGACCGCACCGCCGCGGCCGCGAGCAGCAGCTGGTACGGAAAGGCGCCGAGCACCAGGCGGACGTGGTCCCAGAGCCGAATACGCACGCCGAACTCCTTGCCGAACTCACCGAGCGCGGCGGCCTCGACGGCCACGGTGACCATCGTCGGCACCAGCGGCAGAAATGTCAGCAGGGTCAGCGGCACGGGAACCTTGAGGACGAACATGCACACGATGGCGATAGGGACCAACGCGCCCGTGGCGGCCTGCAGGAACGGCATCGCCAGCGTGTAACGGGCAAGCAGGCGTTGGCGCCGAGTCGGCAGCTTGCGCCATTCGCCCTTCTGATAGACCTGCATGAAGCCCTGGTCCCAGCGCGTGCGTTGTTTGACCAGCGCCCGAACCGAGCCCGGTGTCTCCTCGCGGGTGACCACACGGGGGTCATAGGCCACCGCGACGCGCGCGCCGCGGGTGGAGAGCCGAACGCCGATCTCACAGTCCTCGGCCAGGCAGTTGCGATCCCATCCGCCGACGGCTCGCAACAGCGCGGTTCGCGCGAACACGGTGTTGCCGCCCAGCGGAATGAACCGCTGTTCGGCGTGGAAGTGAAGACGGGAGCGGAACCAGAAGTAGTACTCCAGGCAGTTGCGCAGCGACCACCAACTGGTGCGCACGTTCATCAACTGCACGCCCGACTGGACGACGTCGGCGCCCGACTCTTCGAATCGGGCCTCGACCAGCCGCAGCAGGCTCGGATGGACGTCGTCCTCCGCGTCGAACACGCCGACGACCTCACCGCGGCAGACCGGCAACGCGGTGTTGAGCGCCTTGGGCTTGTTCTTCGGGATGTTGTCGTCGATGACGACGCGGACGGTGCGCCGATGCCGCGCGGCCGCCGCCCGGGCCACACGCTCGGTCTCGGGATCGTCGTGTCCGATGATGACGATCACTTCGTAAGCGGGGTGATCGAGCCGGGCCAACGCATCGATGGTGTCGCCGAGGACATCCTGCTCATGGCGGGCGGGCAGCAACAGTGAGAACGACCACGGCCGGTGGGCCGAGCGACGGCGAAAACCTGTCCCGGACAACGCTTCTGGGCTGTGCCATGCGTGCAGCATCCACCACAGCGTCGTCGCGGCGATCACGAACAAAAGCAACGACACCGACCCCATCACGACAAACAACACGATGTCGGCCAGGCTCAGCGGGTCGTTGCGGTGCGGCGGCGGCAGCGGTGCCGCCTGACCGTCATCGCCGGAGGCGGCTTGCACGCCGTCCGCCTGAGGCAACGCGCCACCCGACGCGCCGACGGAGCGGCTGTCCGGCTGGGCGGGCGCGGGCCCCGACTGGGTCACCGCGGTGTCGCCGGCAGGCACCGACGGCGGCCCACCGGATTCGTCGTCGCCGCCGAACCAATGGCCACCGAAGACCACGAACGCGGCGAATATCAACACGACGGCGCCGAACGCGGCGCCGCCACGGGTTATGCGGGGCATTTTCTCGCCTAAAGTCTGGCGACACCTGCGCCCATCGCAACCTCGACGGGAGGTGCCGCTGCGTACTGAGAACCGGCACGGCGAACACCTCTGAACCAGCTCTCTCGTGCATCTCGAACAAGAGCGCTATCTCTGTGCATGTCGCCCCGGCGCATGCGCCCGTTACGCGCAGTGCGTCACGTCGCCGTCGAAAGAGTTTGCGAAACAAGGTAATTGACGCGGGAACAAGTGATTTCAAGCGTTCGCGTTAGACCTGTTCAACCCGCAATTGCGACGCGATGAGGAGGCACCGGCCCCGTCGGCCAGCGGGCCTCGAAACGCCGGTGCGGCCGATCAATGAGAGCCGAAATGGACCCATGCTTGCCCCTTAGACTGAAACACGTTCTAATTCTGGGCATGGACTACGGGCTCGTTCTGTTCACCAGCGATCGCGGAATAACCCCCGCTGCGGCTGCCAAGCTGGCCGATGACCACGGATTCACCACGTTCTACGTGCCCGAACACACGCACATCCCGATCAAACGGCAGGCCGCGCATCCCACGACGGGCGATGAGTCGCTGCCCGACGACCGCTATATGCGCACGCTCGATCCCTGGGTGAGCCTCGGCACGGCTGCGGCAGTGACCTCGCGGGTCCGGCTGTCGACCGCGGTGGCGCTGCCGGTGGAGCACGACCCGATCACGCTGGCGAAGTCGATCGCCACGCTCGACCATCTGTCGGGTGGCCGCGTGAGCCTCGGGGTCGGCTTCGGCTGGAACACCGACGAGCTCGCCGACCACAACGTCCCGCCGGGCCGCAGGCGCACCATGTTGCGCGAATATCTGGAAGCGATGCGGGCGCTGTGGACCCAGGAGGAGGCGTCGTACGAGGGCGAGTTCGTCAACTTCGGTCCCAGCTGGGCGTGGCCCAAGCCCGTCCAATCTCACATCCCGGTATTGGTCGGCGCCGCGGGCACCGAGAAGAACTTCAAGTGGATCGCCCGCTCGGCGGACGGCTGGATCACCACCCCACGCGACTTCGACATCGACGAACCCGTCAAGCTGCTACAGGACACCTGGGCGGCCGCTGGACGCGACGGCGCACCGCAGATCGTCGCCCTCGATTTCAAGCCCGATCCCGAAAAGCTCGCCCGCTGGGCCGATCTCGGTGTCACCGAAGTGCTCTTCGGCCTCCCTGACAAGTCCGCCGACGACGTCGCCGCCTATGTCGAACGGTTGGCAGGCAAGCTGGCCGCATCGGTCTGATCAGGGCTCACCGAAGCCCGCTTCGGCGAGCACCCGCTGTCCCCCCTCGCCGGTCACCGCGTCGACGAAGTCCAGAGCGAGGTCGCGGTGCACCGAGTCCTTCAGTGGGGCAATCGGATAGACGTTGACCACGTCGGCGCCTTCAGGAATGGGCACCGCGGTGACACGCGCACCCGCTTCCCGCGCGTCGGTGACGTAGACGATTCCGGCGTCGGCCTGACCGCTCGTCACCTTGTTCAGCACGTCGGTGACCGACGACTCCTCGCTGACCGGCGACAGCTCGACACCGGCGGCTTGTTCGACCTTCCGTGTCGCCGACCCGCACGGGACCGCCGGGGCGCAGACGACGACGCTGATGCCAGGCCGGGTCAGATCACGAATCGTGTTGACGTTCCCCGGGTTTCCCGACGCCACTGCGATCGTCAGCGTGTTCGATGCGAAGTTCACCGGGGTGCCGGCGAGCAGCCCCGCCGTGGCGACCTTGTCCATGTTGGCGGTGTCCGCGGAGGCGAACACATCGGCCTGTGCACCCTGCGTCAGCTGGGTGGCGAGGTCCGAGGACCCGGCGAAGGAGAACTCCACCCGGGTCCCGGGGTGGTCCCGTTCGAACTGCGCACCGATCTCGGTGAACGTCGCCCTCAGCGACGCAGCGGCGAACACCATCAGCGAATCAGCCGCCGGCTCTTTCGCGCAGCCGACGGCCAACGTGAGAACGAGTGCGGTTAGAAGGGAGAGCGCTCTCACGGCTGGCACTCCTGCGCTCAGGCCAAACTCGCGCGGTTGACCTTCTCATCCGGGCGCACGGTGATCGCCGCGCCCAGCGGGTCGCCGTCGGACATCAACGCGACGAGCTCCTCGTTCTCGGAGATCGCCAGGAACCGCGAGTTGTCCGAATCGAGCCTGCCGACGATGATTCCGGTGCGGACCGGCCAGTCATAGCGCACCGAATAGGTCTCGATGGTCGCGCGCCCTTCCGGACGCTCGGTCACCGGAACCACCGGGAGTGCCGCGACGTCGGCGCTGAGGCGTTTGCTGTCATCGGTGCGCCAGTCGACCGGCCGCGTCGAATAGATGCCGACGGAATACTTGCTCATCGTGCCGCCGTTGGCGCCAAC
>NZ_LZJE01000217.1:0-16556 GCF_001666865.1 Mycobacterium sp. E136 | reverse complement strand
CCGCGCGCTGTTGCCGTCGATGCTGCGCTACCAAGTGCCGATGTGGCCCGAGCGAACGCTGACGCGACATAACGCTGAGGAACTGGAGCACCTCGTGCGCAGCCGCGCGGGCAGTAATTGGCTTGCCTCCGAAGATTTCTCCGAGACCATCGGACACATGCGGCGCGCCATCCAGATACCCGGTGCCGCGCACTCGGCATTGGAGTACCAGCGCTGGGCCGTCCGCAGCCAACTACGCGGCGAAGGACGCCGTTTCATGCGCTCGATGGTGCGGCCGATCAACGTGCCCGTGCTGCACATGCGCGGCGACGTCGACCCTTACGTGCTCGCCGATCCGGTGTACCGCACCCAGCGCTACGCACCGCACGGTCGTTACGTATCCATCGACGGTGCAGGGCATTTCGGACACGAGGAAGCACCGGAGAAGGTCAACGCGCAACTGTCGCGGTTCCTCAGGCAGGTGTACGGCTAGGCGACACAGGCGCCGGTGGGCACCCGCTCGCTGTTGCCGAGTTTGGCCAGTTGATGCGACACCTCGTCGGCGGTGAGCACGAAGCCGGTGTCAGCATCGTCGACCGCTGCGCCGAACACCACGCCCAGCACCCGACCGTCCTTGTCGATCATCGGGCCACCCGAATTACCCTGTCGCACACTGCCTCTGATGGTGTAGACCTCGCGCTCGACGGTGGTGGTGCGGTAGATGTCGGGACCGCTCAGCTCGATGATCTCGCGCACACGCGCCGGTGTGGCGACGAAGTTGCCGCCGCCGGGGTAGCCCATCACCACCGCGTCGGTTCCGGTGGTGGCGGGGGTCTCGGCGAACGACAGCGGCGCCGACGGCAGGTCCGGCACGTCGAGGATCGAGATGTCGGCCTGCGGGTCGTAGGAGACGACGAACGCGTCGTAGGTCTGCCCGTCGGCCTCGACGGTGACGCTCTCCGATCCGGCCACCACGTGGGCGTTCGAGATCACGCGATTGCTGGCGGCGACGAAGCCGGTGCCCTCGAGCACCTTCTGGCAACCCGGCGCCACCCCGCGGATCTTGACGACGCTGGGGCGGGCCGCCGCCACCACCGGATCGGCGGCGAGCGCGGCGTCGGGGGCGTCGACCGCGACGATCGGGGTGCGGCCGAACGGTTGCAGTACATCCGGCAGGCCCGAGGTGTCCAACAGCGCCGAGAGGCGGGTCGGCACCTGCCGCAGCCATCCCGGCGCGGCGTCGTTGACCTCTTTGAGTACCTTCGAACCGCGCACCGCCGCGGCGAGGTTCGGCTGATCCGACGATTGCAGCGGGTAGGTCAGCATCCAGGCGGCCACCAGGACGGCCACGATCTGGATCGCGACGCCGACCAGCGAATCGACCGCCCGCAGCGATCGGTTCCGGATGGCGCTGCGCACAGCGCGGCCGAGTACGACGCCCGCGATCTCGCCGACGACGACCAACGCCAGGATCAGAAACAGAGTGACGAACAGCTTGGTGCGCGGCCCCTCGATGTTGGCGACCAGGTGCGGCGCCAACAGCACACCGGCGACCGCGCCGAGCACCACCCCGAGGAACGACAGCATCGAGCCCAGCGCGCCCGAGCGCCAGCCCGAGATGCCCGCGACGAAGGCGATACCGAGGACGACGAGGTCCACCCACTGTGACGAAGTCATGATTGTGCATCACCGTAACCGCCGCCGCGGCCGACGAGCGCCATTGCGTCCTCCAGTTCGCGCACGTCGTCGGTATTCCACGGCTGCGCCCAGCCGGCGACGTCGAGCATCGCCGAGATCACCTGACCGGTGAAACCCCACACCAGCATCTCGTTGAGCAGGAACGCCGGGCCCGCATAGCGGCGGGTGTTCGCGCTGCGGTACACCATGATGCGGTTTTCGGGATTGACGAACGCGCGCACCGGCACCCGGGCGACGTGCGCGGTCTCGGCCTCGTCGACGACGCGCACCGGACCCGGGTCCGAAGAGTAGGCCAGCACCGGTACGACGTGGAAGCCCGACGGCGGGATGAACAGCCGCTCCATTGTGGTGAGCGGATGCAGCCGACCGCCGTCGATCCCGGTCTCCTCATTGGCCTCTCGCAGCGCCGTCTGCACGGGGCTGTGGTCGCCGACCTCGACGGCGCCCCCGGGAAACGCGGCCTGACCCGCGTGATGTCGCAGCGTGCCCGCGCGCACCGTGACCAGCAGGTCGGCGTCGTCGGGGACGCCGCCGGTCGGGGAGTCGGCGGGCCCGGAGAACAGCACCAGCACCGCCGCCTCGCGCGCGTCGGCCTGTGCGGGTTTGCCTTCGCTGGTGACCATCGCCAACAGTTCGGGCGGCACCCGCCTGCGATAGGCCCGCTTGATGTCGCCGGCGTTGTCCAGCAGCGGCTTCAGCCAGGCCGGGGCGGCGTCGGGCGTCAGACCGCTGCCCTCGCTGACCCAGCTCACCTCGGCTCTCCCGTCCTCACGCCAACTGCGGCCCCACCGCCGCGGCGATCTCATCGGCGCTGGTGAAGGAGCGCGGCAGGACGTCGGCAACGGTACCGTCCGCGCGCAGCACCACGGTTGCGGGCATGACGTTGGGTACCCGCAGCGCCGCGGCGATCAGCCGCCTGCCGTCCTGCAGCGTGGGCAGCCGCACGCCGAGTTCGGCCAGCCGCAACAGCGCCGCCGTCTCGTTCTCGTCCTGGTGCACGGTCAGCACGGTCACTGCAGTACCCATGCGCCGCTGGTATTCGGCCATCGCCGGAAGTTCGGCGGTGCACGGCGCACACCAGTACGCCCACAGGTTGAGCACGACGACGCGGCCGGCCAGCACCTTGGCCACGTCGACCATCGCCCCGTCGCCCGCGCATTCCAGCGTGATCCCCCGCAGGGCCTCCGGGCCCGCACCAGCGCCGGGGCCGGGACACGGCGGCAGATCGGCCTCGGCGCGGGGACCCGCCAGCGCCTCGGCGGTGTCGGCGGCGCGGCGGTCTCGTGCGGTGGGCTGCGACGACGTCCCGGTGGACCCGGGATCGCGGTCCAGCTGCGCCCACAGGGCCCACCCGAGCGCCAACAGGACCACGAGCACCACGACGGTCCAACGGGTCGAGGTACGCACGGTCGGTCGGGTCGGCGCGGGCTACAGACCGGCCATGGCCAGCAGGTGTTCGGTCTCGGGTCCTTTGACCAGCGCCGCGGCGGTCACGGGATCGGTCGGTCCGATGCCGAACGACGGACAGTCGTTGGCCAGTACGCATACGCCGCACGCCGGTTTCCGGGCGTGGCAGACCCGTCGGCCGTGGAAGATCACCCGGTGGCTGAGGTCGGTCCACTCGCGGCGTTCGATGAGCTCACCGACCGCGTGCTCGACCTTGACGGGGTCCTCTTCGGTGGTCCACCCCCAGCGGCGCACCAGCCGCCCGAAATGGGTGTCGACGGTGATTCCCGGGACGCCGAACGCGTTGCCGAGGATGACGTTGGCGGTCTTGCGCCCGACGCCGGGAAGGGTGACCAGCTCGTCCATGGTCGCCGGCACTTCGCCGTCGAACCGCTCGACGAGTTCCTGCCCCAGCCGGATGAGCGAATTCGCCTTGTTGCGGTAGAAGCCGGTGGGCCGGATGAGCTCCTCTAGCTCCGTGCGGTCGGCCTGCGCGTAGTCCAGGGCGGTGCGGTACTTCTTGAACAACCCGGGGGTGGTGAGGTTGACCCGCTTGTCGGTGCTCTGCGCGGACAGGATCGTGGCGACGGTGAGCTCGAGCGGGTTGGTGAAATCCAGCTCGCAGTACACGTGCGGAAAGGCCTGCGCCAGCGTGCGATTCATCCGCCGCGCACGGCGAACGAGACCGGTGCGCGTCTCGCCGTCGCGCTTCTTGGCACGCTTGAGCGTGCCCGCCTTCTTTGCCGACGCCTCGCTTACGGTCACGACTGCCAGCGTACTGAGACGCTCGGACAAAGCCACCGAAAAGGTCGTGGCAGCCGCCGTCGCGAAGTGGTGCGGACCGGTGACGATTCGTGATCCCGCTGAGACCTTGGGCGTGTTTACTTCTGCGTTGTGTCGTGGTTGCTCGTTGGCCTGATTCCGGGGTTGCTGATGGCAGCGACGCTCGGGCTGCAGCGGCTCGAGGCGGGCCTGAACCCCGATACGGTGTCGGCCACCGACGTGGCGAAATTCTTTGAGCGGGCCGAACCGTCCGACGTCGACAGGCTGGCGCGGGACGGAATGAGCCGGGCGCTGGACGGTATGCGCCAACGGCAGCACGTCGAGCATCCGATCGCCAACGGGTCAACCGCGCATTTTCGGGCTGCGGATCTGCCGGTTCGGGCGTATGCCCAGCACCGGATGAATCCGGAATTTCAGCAGACCCGACATGCCGATCGTGTGTAGCGTGGGCTGGTCACGAAATCGGGTACCTCTAGACTTATCTCGCTTACCGATAGAGGTCGGCTTCACCTAACAGCTTAAGAGGGGCAACGTGGACGAGATCCTGGCGCGGGCCGGAATCTTCCAGGGGGTCGAACCGAGCGCCGTCACCGCGCTGACCAAGCAATTGCAGCCAGTCGACTTCCCCCGTGGACACACCGTGTTCGCCGAGGGGGAGCCCGGCGATCGGCTCTACATCATCATTTCGGGCAAGGTCAAGATCGGTCGCCGGTCGCCGGACGGCCGCGAGAATCTGCTCACCATCATGGGTCCGTCGGACATGTTCGGCGAGCTCTCCATCTTCGACCCGGGTCCGCGGACGTCGAGCGCGACCACCATCACCGAGGTCCGCGCGGTGTCGATGGACCGTGACGCATTGCGCGCGTGGATCGCCGACCGGCCGGAGATCGCCGAGCAGCTGCTGCGGGTGCTGGCCCGCCGACTGCGCCGCACCAACAACAACCTCGCCGACTTGATCTTCACCGACGTGCCCGGCCGCGTGGCCAAGCAGCTGCTGCAGCTGGCGCAGCGCTTCGGCACCCAGGAGGGCGGCGCGCTGCGGGTGACGCACGACCTCACCCAGGAGGAGATCGCCCAACTCGTCGGCGCCTCGCGTGAGACCGTCAACAAGGCGCTTGCCGATTTCGCCCACCGCGGCTGGATTCGCTTGGAGGGCAAGAGCGTTCTGATCTCGGACTCGGAGCGCCTGGCCCGCCGAGCGAGGTAACGAGCGCACCTGGCGCGAGATCACGCCCGCAGGTAGTCGAGCTGCGCCTGAACGCTCCATTCCGCTACGTCCCACAGCTTCTCGTCGACGTCGGTGTAGACGTGTTCGACGACCTGGCGGGTGGTGGCGTCGTCGCCGAGCACCCGCAACGCCGCACGCACCTGTTCGAGCCGCTCCTTGCGGTGGGCCAGGTACATGTCGCTGACGGCTTCGAGGTCGTCGAGATCGGGTCCGTGCCCCGGCAACACGGTGCGCCGCCCGAGGCCACGCAGCCGTCGCAGTGACTCCAGGTAGTCGGTGAGGCTGCCGTCTTCTTTGTCGATGACGGTCGTCCCGCGGCCGAGCACGGTGTCGGCGGTCAACACGGCGTCGTCGAGCAGGAACGACACCGAGTCGGCGGTGTGCCCCGGTGTGGCCATCACGGTGATGCGCAGCCCCGCCGCGTCGATGGCCTCGCCGTCGGTGAGGGGGCCGCCGAGGCCCCGCAGGAACCCGCTGCCCACCGATCGCACCACCGCGCCCGTGCTGTCGACGACCTTGTCGATGGCGCCGGTGTGATCCTCGTGCTTGTGGCTGATCAGCACCAGCGGGATGGTGCCCAGCTCGAGGATCTTCTCGATGTGCGCGTCGTCCTCGGGGCCCGGGTCGACGACGACCATCTCGTCGCTCCCGGGACCGCGCAGCACCCACGTGTTGGTGCCCTCCAGCGTCATCAGTCCGGGGTTGTCGCACAACAGCACGGAGGCGGTTTCGGTGACCGGGCGCAGCCGCCCGTACGCCGGATGCTCCGGCGTCACGCGACCTCCACGATCACTTCGACCTCGACCGGGGCGTCCCTCGGCAGCTCCGAGACGCCGACGGCGGAACGGGCATGCGCTCCGGCGTCCCCGAACACCTCACCGAACAGTTCCGACGCACCGTTGATCACGCCGGGCTGGCCGTGGAATCCGGGTGCCGAGGCGACGAATCCGACCACCTTGACCACCCGGGTCACCGAGTCGATGCCGACCAGTGAGTGCACCGCGGCGAGGGCGTTGAGCGCGCACACCCGGGCCAGGCCGTGGGCCTGTTCGGGGTTGACGCCTGCGCCGACCTTGCCGGTCTGCAGCAGCTCGCCGTCGCGGATCGGCAACTGGCCCGCGGTGTAGACGAGGTTGCCCGTGCGCACCGCCGGCACGTAGGCCGCAAGGGGCGCCACCACCGGTGGCAACTCGATGCCCAGCTCGGCCAGCCGCGCAGACGCCGTCATTTCGGGCGCTTGAGGTATGCGACGTGCTGTTCACCCGTGGGGCCCGGCAGTACGGACACCAACTCCCAGCCGTCCTCACCCCACTGGTCGAGGATCTGCTTGGTGGCGTGGGTCAGCAGCGGGACGGTGGCGTATTCCCACCGGGTGGATTCACTCATGGGCCGAGCTTATCTCCGGCCCGATACGGGGCCGCGGACCTGCGGACGCCGAGAACCCGTTGGCTAGCATGCACGAGTGGCTTCCACTACCAATGGCGGTAGATCCGTCGGCTGGCCGTCCCGGCTGAGCAAAGCTCGCCTGCACTTCGTCACCGGCAAGGGTGGCACCGGCAAATCCACGATCGCCGCATCGCTCGCGCTGGCGCTGGCGGCGGGCGGCCGCAAGGTCCTGCTGGTGGAAGTCGAAGGGCGCCAAGGCATCGCGCAGCTGTTCGACGTCCCTCCCCTGCCCTATCAGGAGGTCAAGATCGCGACCGCCGAGGGTGGCGGTCAGGTCAACGCGCTGGCCATCGACACCGAAGCCGCGTTCCTCGAGTACCTCGAGATGTTCTACAACCTGGGCCTGGCCGGCCGCGCGATGCGCAGGATCGGCGCCGTCGAGTTCGCGACCACGATCGCGCCGGGCCTGCGCGACGTGCTGCTGACCGGCAAGATCCGCGAGATCGTGACCCGCGCCGAGAAGGGCAAGCAGCCGGTTTACGACGCGGTCGTCGTCGATTCGCCCCCGACGGGCCGCATCGCGCGCTTCCTGGACGTCACCAAGGCAGTGTCGGATCTGGCCAAGGGCGGCCCGGTGCACGGGCAGGCCGAGAGCGTGGTCAAGGTGCTGCACTCCGACATGACCGCGATCCACCTCGTCACGCTGCTCGAAGCGCTGCCCATCCAGGAGACGCTGGAGGCCATCGAGGAACTCGAGGAACTCGACCTGCCGATCGGCAGCGTCATCGTCAACCGCAACATCCCCGCGTACCTGCCCCCCGATGCGCTGGCCAAGGCCGCCGAGGGAGACATCGACGCCGACACCGTGCGCGCCAGCCTGACCGAGGTCGGAATCACGTTGTCCGACTCCGACTTCGCCGGCCTGTTGACCGAGACCATCCAGCACGCCACCCGGATCGAGGCGCGTGCCGAGAGCGCGGAACAACTCGACGCACTGGACGTGGCGCGGCTGCAGTTGCCGCAAATCGTGGACGGCGTTGACCTCGGCAGCCTCTACGAACTCGCCGAAGAACTCGAACGGCAGGGGGTGCGCTGATGAGCGCTCGCGCGAAGAAGGGTCGGATCCGATGAGCACCACTCCACCGGCCCTCGACATGGGCACGATTCTCAAGGACACGGCGAACCGCGTCGTGGTGTGCTGCGGCGCAGGAGGTGTCGGTAAGACCACCACCGCGGCGGCGATGGCGCTGCGCGCGGCGGAGTACGGCCGGACCGTCGTGGTGCTGACCATCGACCCCGCCAAGCGGCTCGCTCAGGCGCTGGGCATCAAGACGCTCGGCAACACCCCGCAGCGGGTTCCGCTGGCCCCCGAGGTGCCGGGCGAACTGCACGCGATGATGCTCGACATGCGCCGCACGTTCGACGAGATGGTCATCCAGTACTCGGGAACCCAACGGGCACAAGAGATTCTGGACAACCAGTTCTATCAGACGGTGGCCACGTCGTTGGCGGGCACGCAAGAGTACATGGCCATGGAGAAGCTCGGCCAGTTGCTCGCCGAGGACCGCTGGGATCTGGTCGTCGTCGACACGCCGCCGTCGCGCAACGCGTTGGACTTCCTGGACGCGCCGAAGCGGTTGGGCGGCTTCATGGACAGCCGGCTCTGGAAGCTGCTGCTGGGTCCGGGCCGGGGCATCGGCCGGTTGGTCACCGGCGCGATGGGGCTGGCGATGAAGGCGCTGTCGACGGTCCTGGGCTCGCAAATGCTCTCGGATGCAGCGTCTTTCGTGCAGTCACTCGATTCGACGTTCGGCGGGTTCCGCGAGAAGGCCGACCGCACCTACGAACTGCTCAAGCGGCGCGGGACGCAGTTCGTGGTGGTGTCGGCGGCCGAGCCGGACGCGCTTCGCGAGGCGTCCTTCTTCGTCGACCGGCTCTCGGAGGAGAACATGCCGCTGGCTGGCCTGATCCTCAACCGCACGCACCCGATGCTCTGCGATCTGCACGCGGAGAAGGCCGAGGAGGCCGCCGAGACCATCGAGAAGAACGATCCGGAGTCGGTGACGGCCGCGGTCCTGCGAATTCACGCCGACCGCGCGATGACCGCCAAACGTGAGATCCGGCTGCTGTCGCGGTTCACCGGCGCCAACCCGCACGTGTCGATCGTGGGAGTGCCCTCGCTGCCATTCGACGTCTCGGACCTAGAGGCGCTGCGGGCCATCGCCGATCAGATCACCGGGGAGACCGCCGCTTAGCGGCGGCGCGGGAGACGCGGACTTATCCGCGCGGATTAGACCGCGTTGCGGTGCTTGCGCTGGGCGTTGAAGAACTCCGCCCAGGAGACGACCTCGGGATGCTGCTTGAGCAGAGCGCGGCGTTGCCGCTCGGTCATCCCACCCCAGACCCCGAACTCCACCCGGTTGTCGAGCGCATCGGCCCCGCACTCGAGGATCACCGGGCAATGCCGGCATATCACCGCGGCTTTGCGCTGTGCGGCCCCCCCGGACGAACAGCTCATCAGGATCGGTCTGGCGGCATCGGGCTTGCGAGACCCAGGCGATGCGGGCCTCGGCCTCAGCACCGTGCACAACGCTGTGAGCCGACGACGTCATCGCGGTCCTGCGCGCCGCGGGCTTAGTAGCTGACACCAGAGTTCCCTCCGTTCCAACCGCCTCCGGCCACCTCCGGTGCGGCGCACTCCCTGGTCGGTAGAACGCTGATGCGATCTACGCCACATTGCGAGGGGTCAGTGTGACCTGTATCGCACTGTCCGACCAAATTAGATGGTCAAAGCCGGTCTGCGCAATACATGGAAACCCTCTTTTTTGGGACGCCCGTGCCGTCAGGGTGCAAAATTGACGTCCACGCCGGTCGAGGCGGGCGATTCAGCTCTGTGGTCCACCGCCGGATGTTGCCGTTTTGCGACGTCGTTAGTCTGTAGGTCATGTCGGACAGTCCGCCGAGTGGACCGCCGACGGCGCCTCCGCCGACGGTCACGGTGATCAAGCTCGCGTGGTGCGTTCTGCTGGCCGCCGTGATCACCGCGGCGTTGCTGTTCCCGGTGGTCGGCGGGTTCGGCCTGATTTCCAACCGGGCCTCCGATGTGGTGGCCAACGGTTCGGCGCAGCTCGTCGAGGGCGAGGTGCCGCAGGTGTCGACGATGGTCGACGCCAAGGGCAACGTCATCGCCTGGCTCTACAACCAGCGTCGCTTCGAGGTGCCCAGCGACCAGATCGCCAACACGATGAAGCTGGCGATCGTCTCCATCGAGGACAAGCGGTTCGCCGAACACAACGGCGTCGACTGGCAGGGCACGTTGACCGGCTTGTCCGGCTATCTGTCCGGCAACCTGGACACCCGCGGCGGTTCGACGATCGAGCAGCAGTACGTCAAGAACTACCAGCTGCTGGTGATCGCCCAGACCGACTCCGAGAAGCGGGCCGCGATCGAGACCACCCCGGCCCGCAAGCTGCGCGAGATCCGGATGGCGTTGACGCTGGACAAGACGTTCACCAAGTCCGAGATCCTGACCCGCTATCTGAACCTGGTGTCGTTCGGCAATGGAGCATTCGGTGTGCAGGACGCCGCGCAGACGTACTTCGGTGTCAACGCTTCCGAGTTGAACTGGCAGCAGGCGGCCCTGCTGGCGGGCATGGTGCAGTCGACCAGCACGCTGAACCCCTACACCAATCCAGAGGGCGCGCTGGCTCGGCGAAACCTGGTGCTGGACACCATGATCCAGAACATCCCCGAGGAGGCGGAGGCGCTTCGTGCCGCCAAGGAGCAGCCCCTCGGCGTTCTTCCGCAGCCGAAGGAGCTGCCGCGCGGCTGCATCGCCGCGGGTGACCGCGCGTTCTTCTGCGACTACGTGCTCGAGTACCTGGCGCGCGCCGGGATCAGCAAGGAACAGGTCGCCAGGGGCGGATACCTGATCAGGACGACGCTCGACCCCGACGTCCAGGGGCCGGTGAAGGCGGCGGTCAACCAGTTCGCCAGCCCGGACCTCAACGGCGTCGCCAGCGTGATGAACGTGATCAAACCGGGCAAGGAGTCACACCCGGTGCTGGCGATGGCCAGCAGCCGCACCTACGGACTGAACTCCGAGGCCGGCGAGACCATGCAACCGCAGCCGTTCTCCCTGGTGGGCGACGGCGCCGGGTCGACGTTCAAGCTGTTCACGACGGCCGCGGCGCTGGAGATGGGCATGGGCATCAACGCCCAGCTCGACGTGCCCGCGCAGTTCCAGGCGAAGGGCCTCGGCAGCAGCGACACCCCGGGCTGTCCGGCGGCGACGTGGTGTGTGAAGAACGCCGGTGGCTACCGCGGCACGATGAACATCACCGACGCCTTGGCGACGTCGCCGAACACCGCCTTCGCCAAGCTGATCTCGCAGGTCGGTGTGCAGCGCAGCGTCGACATGGCGGTGCGGTTGGGGCTGCGGTCCTACGCGCTGCCGGGCACCGCGCGCGATTACGACCCGGACAGTAACGAGAGCCTCGCCGACTTCGTCAAACGGCAGAACCTCGGCTCGTTCGTGCTGGGCCCGATCGAGGTCAACGCGCTCGAGTTCGCCAATGTCGGCGCGACGCTGGCCTCCGGCGGCGTGTGGTGCCCGCCGAACCCCATCGCCCAGGTCATCGACCGTAACGGCGAGGAGGTCTCCGTCACCACCGAGACCTGCGAACAGGTGGTGCCCGAGGGTCTTGCCAACACGATGGCCACCGCGATGAGCAAGGACCACGAGGGAGCGGGCACCGCGGCCGCGGCGGCCGGTTCGGTCGGCTGGGACCTGCCGATGGCGGGTAAGACCGGTACCACCGAGGCCCACCGCTCGTCGGCGTTCCTCGGATTCACCAACACACTCGCCGCCGGGAACTACATCTACGACGACTCCACCGCCCCCGGCGAACTGTGTTCGTTCCCGCTGCGCAAGTGCGGTTCCGGCAACCTGTATGGCGGTAACGAGCCGGCCAGGACGTGGTTCGCCGCGATCAAGCCGATCGCCACCAACTTCGGCGAGGTCCGGCTGCCGCCGACGGATCCGCGCTACGTCGAGGGCGGCCCCGGCTCGCGTGTGCCCAGCGTGTCGGGCATGACGGAGAGCACCGCCCGCCAGCGTCTGCGCGACGCCGGCTTCCAGGTCGCTGACCAGGCGTCCTCGGTGAACAGCAACGCACCTCGCGGCTCCGTTGTCGGCACGTCGCCCGCCGGGCAGACGGTGCCGGGCTCGATCATCACGATCCAAGTCTCCAACGGCATCCCGCCCGCACCGCCGCCGCCTCCGCCGGGCGCGATACCCGGGCTCCCCGCGCCCGTCGGCCAGACGGTGGTCGAGATCCCCGGACTTCCGCCGATCACGGTGCCCGTGCTCGGACCGCCGCCGCCGGCGCCACCACCGCCGCCGTGATGCTGTGCGCTTGCCCACGCCCGGCCGGGCGAGGACGCTGAGCCGGCGGCTCTGGCAGTAGGCTCTGCAGCATGTCCGCTCGTTCGACGACGATCCTGAAGAACTCCGCCGCGGCGTCGGCAGGCGCGCTGGTCGCCGGCATCGGCTACGCATCGGTGATCGAGCGAAACGCCTTCGTGGTGCGGGAAGTGACGATGCCGGTGCTCTCGCCCGGGTCATCGCCGCTGAAGGTGCTGCACATCAGCGACATCCACATGCGTCCCGGCCAACGTCGCAAGCAGGCGTGGCTGCGTGACCTGGTGACGCTGGAGCCCGATCTCGTGGTCAACACCGGCGACAACCTCGCGCACCCGAAGGCCGTGCCCGCTGTGGTGCAGTCGCTGTCGGAGTTGCTCTCGGTCCCCGGGGTGTTCGTGTTCGGCAGCAACGACTACTTCGCACCGCGGGCGAAGAACCCCCTGAACTACGTCACCCGGCCGAGCCATCGCATTCACGGTGAGCCGCTGCCCTGGCAGGACCTGCGGGCAGCGTTCACCGAGCGCGGCTGGCTGGATCTCACCCACACCCGCCGCGAGCTCGAGGTTCGCGGTCTGACGATCGCGGCGGCCGGCGTCGACGACCCGCACCTGTCGCGCGACCGCTACGACACCATCGCCGGCCCGGCGAGTCCGGCCGCCAACCTGACACTGGGGCTGACCCATTCGCCGGAGCCGCGGGTGCTCGACCGCTTCGCCGCCGACGGCTACCAGCTGGTGATGGCGGGCCACACCCACGGCGGCCAGCTCTGCCTGCCGTTCTACGGAGCCCTCGTCACCAACTGCGGCCTGGACCGTTCGCGGGTGAAGGGCCCGTCGCGATGGGGTGCACGCACGCAGCTGCACGTCTCGGCGGGCATCGGCACCTCGCCGTACGCGCCGCTGCGGTTCTGCTGCCGCCCCGAGGCGACGCTGCTGACTCTGGTCGCCGCGCCGATCGGCGGCCGGGACGCGGGCGCTCGGGAGGGTACCTCCCACCCGAGTGTCTCGGTGCGGTGACCGACAAGGCACTCACAGCAAGTCGTAGCGGCCCGCGCACGTGGGCGGACGAAGCGGTCCGGTTGATCGAGGCCGACGCCCGCCGCAGCGCCGACACCCACCTGTTGCGGTATCCGCTGCCGTCGGCGTGGTGTGACGGTTGCGATCTGCAGCTGTACCTCAAGGACGAGACGACCCACATCACCGGCAGCCTCAAGCACCGGTTGGCGCGGTCGCTGTTCCTCTACGGCTTGTGCAACGGGTGGATCGACGAGAACACCACGATCATCGAGGCATCGTCGGGATCCACGGCGGTGTCCGAGGCGTATTTCGCAGCGCTGCTGGGCCTGCCATTCATCGCCGTGGTGCCGTCATCGACGAGTGCCAGCAAGATCGCCTTGATCGAATCCCAGGGCGGCCGTTGCCATTTCGTCGCCGAGTCCAGCCAGGTGTACGCGGAGGCCGAACGGCTCGCCGCGGACACCGGGGGCCATTACATCGATCAGTTCACCAATGCCGAGCGGGCCACCGACTGGCGCGGCAACAACAACATCGCCGAGTCGATCTTCGAGCAGATGCGCGATGAGGCGCACCCGGTGCCCGATTGGATCGTGGTGGGGGCCGGTACCGGAGGGACGAGCGCCACCATCGGCCGCTACATCCGCTATCGGCGCTATGCCACGCGGTTGTGTGTGGTGGACCCGGAGAACTCGGCGTTCTTTCCGTCCTACGCGCAGGGCCGCGGCGATGTGGTGACGGGTATGTCGTCGCGGATCGAGGGGATCGGGCGGCCACGGGTGGAACCGTCGTTCCTGCCGGGCGTCGTCGACCGGATGGTGGTCGTGCCGGACGCCGCCTCGGTCGCCGCCGCGCAGCATGCCAGCAGGGTGTTGGGCCGTCGAGTGGGTCCGTCGACGGGAACGAATCTGTGGGGGGCGTTCGGCCTGTTGGCCGAGATGAGGGCGGAAGGACGAAGCGGATCAGTGGTCACGCTGCTCGCTGACAGCGGCGACCGCTACGCGGACACCTACTTCTGCGACGAGTGGCTGACCAGCCAGGGGCTGGACCCCTCGGAGTTCGCGTCGGTATTGGCCGAATTCGAACGCTCCGGCCGCTGGCCCTGATCGTCCGCCCCGCCGATCAGCGGGCCGTCGGAGGTCAAGAACAGCCACACTGCGGCGAGCACGAAGAAACCCAGGTAGATGGATGCGCCTAGCCCAGTCATCTCGTCCTCGCTTCGTCGTTTGCCTTCAATGATGGACAACGCCACCGACAACTCTTTGCTTCCCGCGGCGTGTCGCGAATCACGACTTCGGCCGGGCGCGCTATCGCCGTCGCCGTCGGCCGTGGGCGTTTGGCTTAGCTGCCCGCCGGTGCGATACGCTGTCGTGGCTTCACGCGGGGTGTGGCGCAGCTTGGTAGCGCGCTTCGTTCGGGACGAAGAGGTCGTGGGTTCGAATCCCGCCACCCCGACTGTGTGATGTGCCAAGACATCGGAATAGCTCTGAACCTGCGTTTCGGGTTCAGGGCTTTTTCTTTGGCGACCGCAGACCGCGAGAGAGCCACCTGAAACGTGTTGCCGCCAAAGCGGGTCCACGTCGGAACGCCGCAGCCGGAGGCCAAGGGCATCTACACCTGGAACGCGAGCGCGTAGCCGACCGGGACCATCGCGAAGTACGCGGCGATGCCAACCGGGACACCGATCAAAGGTGTCCGACGGAGACGCGCAGCGACGCCTGCACCTGCGACCGCCGCTGCCGTGCCCACGGCCAGGCACATCCAAGGAATGAATACGAGCACGTTCTGGCCCCGCGCCGAGAGTGAGCACACCGCATCAGTGCTGGTCTCGTAGCAGCCGTCAGTGGCCATCGCCAGCGGCAGCATCGCCACGACGCTCAAGCCGAAACCGGCTACTCCCAGCACGGCGAGCACCCCAACGAACCACGCCCAGTGCTTGTCATACCGCCGGGAGTGATCCTCACCGGCTGCGGCGTCAGGCGGGCCGGGTGGCTCCGCATCGGCAGTCACGGAGGTCACTCTCCTTCGCGAGATGGGTGGTTCCGAGAGGATGGAAACGGATCGCTTCCAAAGTACCGAACACGTGTTTGACCGGCGCGGATGCGGGTATTGATGAGTACGTGACTTTACCGTCGACGCTAGTCGAGCCTGCCCTGCCGAAGGCCGTCGGACCGCTGTCCGCGACCGTCATCGACCTCCTTCAGCGAGGCCGCCCCTCGTTGCCGTTGCGGCCGATCGATGTGCCGATGTTCGACGCCGACCCGTACGGTCTCGACCTCCAGCTCGCCCTCTACATCTGCTACGAGCTGCACTACCGCGGCTTCGCCGGCGTCAGTGCCCGCTGGGAGTGGAACCCCGCTCTGCTGCACCTTCGCGGCCGGTTCGAGGAGGCGTTCCTCGACGCGGTGCGCCACGACGTCGGGGAGATCGCCGAGGGCGAAACCGCGGAGGCCGAGATGGACAAGCTGTCGATCGAACCGGTCGACGGCGAGGGTCCGTCATACTTCCTGCGCGACAAGGGCAGCTGGGAGCAGATGCTCGAATACTTCGTGCACCGCTCGGTATATCACCTCAAAGAGGGTGACCCGCACGCGTGGACCATCCCGCGTCTCGCCGGGCACTCCAAGGCCGCGTTCGTCGCCGTCGAGTTCGACGAATTCGGCGGTGGCCGTGGCGAACACGTGCACCAACACCTATACGCGGAGTTGATGGATGCGGTAGGCCTCGACTCGTCGTACCTCGGCTACCTCGACAACGTGCCCGCCGATGCGCTGGCGTCGGTCAACCTCATGTCGCTGTTCGGGTTGCACCGCGAACTGCGTGGGGCCTCGATCGGACATTTCGCGTCGACGGAGATCACGTCGTCACCCGGGTCGCGCCGGTTGGTGGAGGCGTTGCGCCGCATGGGCGCTCCCGACGCCTGCGTGGCGTTCTACCAGGAGCACGTCGTGGCCGATGCGGTGCACGAGCAGGTGGTCCGCACCGATGTCGTCGGTGATCTGGTTGCGCGGGAGCCGCATCTGGATCGCGACGTGGTGTTCGGAATCCGCGCTCGGGATGTCGTCGAGGAGCGGCTGGCCAGCGCCGGACTGGACACCGAAATCGTTGCGCGACAGTGGATTCCCTTCGGACCCGTGTTGTCGTCGCGCGCATTGTGGCTCGAGGAGTGCGGCCGCCTGGAACCGGGTCGTCGCGAAGAGGAACTGCTCGTGATCCGGGCCGACAAGCCGTGAGCGACAGCGAACCTCGCACCGTGCGGGTGGTGCCCAACGGCCCGCTGATGGTGCAGGGGCCGGTGCGCATCGAGATGCCCGACGGTCAGATGGTGGAATCCGACCGATTCATGGTCGCGGTCTGCACGTGCCGGCGCAGCAAGGACTATCCGTTGTGCGACACCAGCCACCGGTGTCGCAAGCGCGCCGACGCGCCTGCCAAGCAGAACGCGTCGGCCGCGAAGACCTCGTCAGCTCAGCGGCCGGCGTAGCGACGAGCGGTTCTCGGTCCAGCACTCCATCACGTGCCTGGCCAGCCGCTCCTCGACGACATCCCGAGCGCGGATTCCGAACACCACGTCGCGATCCAGATGCGGCTCCCGCGC
>NZ_LZJE01000216.1:0-31972 GCF_001666865.1 Mycobacterium sp. E136 | reverse complement strand
GCGGTGGCCGCGGCGGGCGAGGCCACCACCATCATCGGCGGGCACGAGGCCAACGCGGCGCAGGCGGCCGCGATCGCCGCCAAGCTGCGCGCGATGGAGGCCACCGTCGTGAAGACGAAGACGCTGGCCAACACGATCGCCCAGGAGGTCCAGCAGGAGTGTGAAGCGATCGCGGCCGCCTGCGCCGCGTTGGCCTCGTGCCCGCCGATGATGGTGGTGGCCTCGCCCGCCGCGGCCACCGCGCCCGCGCCCTCCCACGAGTCGGACAGCTTCATCAGCTGGCCTTGCTGTTCGGGGACCACATTGCCGCTGATCTTGCCCGCGAGCGCCTCGTAGGACGCCGCGGCGGCGGCCAACGTCTCCTCGTCGACGTTCGGCCAGCCCGGGCCGGTCACGGTCTGGCCACCGTACGGGCTGGAATCGGGCGTGATGCCCATGGCGCGACCCCCTTGATGACACGCTTCGGGTCTCAAACTTACCGTGCTCCGGGTAGCTGTCAGTGCGCCGATTTCGACCCGCACGACGCGCGATCAGGGCATCCGCACCTCCTCGAGACGGCCGCCGGATAGCCGGAGCCACCGCTGCACGCCGATCTCGGTGAGAAACCGCTCGTCGTGGCTGACGACGATGAACGCGCCGCGGTACGCGTTCAGGGCGGCCTCGAGTTGCCCGACGCTGACGAGGTCGAGGTTGTTGGTGGGCTCGTCGAGCAGGAGCAGTTCGGGTGCCGGTTCGGCGAATAACACGCAAGCCAGCGTCGCGCGAAGTCGTTCACCGCCGGACAGCGCGCTCACCGGCAGATGGATGCGGTCGCCGTGGAAGAGGAATTGCGCCAGCAGATGCATGCGGCGCGTGTGCGAGAGGCTCGGTGCGGAGGCGGCCAGACTCTCGGCGACCGTGTCGCGCGGATCGAGCAGGTCGAGCCGCTGCGACAGGTGCGCGAAGCGACCACCACTGCGAGCCACCGTTCCGCCGTCCGGTTCCACGTCTGCGGTCACGATGCGCAACAGCGTCGACTTGCCCGTCCCGTTCGGACCGGTGAGCGCGATGCGCTCGGGGCCGCGCACCGACAGATCGACGCCGTCGAGGATTGGCCGGTCACGCACCAGGAGACGTAACCCTTCGGCGGTGAGCACATCTCGGCCGGCGGGAACGGCGGTCTCGGGCAGATCGAGCACGAGGGTGTCGTCGTCTCGCACCGCGCGTTCGGCCTCTTGCAGACGGTCTCTTGCGTCGTCGACGCGTGCCGCCCCGACCCGGTCGACGCGGCCCGCCGACTCCTGCGCACGCCGCTTCTGCGCTCCGGCAACGATTTTCGGCAGTCCGGCGTCCTTGATGTTGCGGGCCGCCGTACCGGCTCGCCGCGCCGCCCGCTCGCGGGCCTGTTGTTTCTCCCGCTTCTCGCGCTTGAGGAGCTGTTGGGCGCTGCGCACATTGCTCTCGGCGACGCGTTGCTCGAGCTCGACCGCTCCGGTGTACATCGTGAAATTGCCACCGTACGAGCGGAGTTCGCCGCTGTACAGCTCCACGATCCGGTCCATTCGGTCGAGCAGCATCCGGTCGTGGCTGACCACGAGTAGACAACCGGCGAAGTCGTCGAGGGCGGCGTAGAGCCGATGCCGCGCGTCGAGGTCGAGGTTGTTGGTCGGCTCATCGAGCAGGAGTACGTCGGGGCGGCTCAGCAGCTGGGCGCCGATGCCGATGCTCACGATCTCGCCGCCCGACAGCGTGTCGAGCCGACGGTCGAGCGCGATGTGGCTCAGGCCGAGGCGATCCAGCTGGGCCCGCGCACGTTCCTCGACGTCCCAGTCGTCGCCGATCGTGGCGAAGACGTCCTCGTCGGATTTGCCGTCGGCGAGGGCGTCGAGCGCCTCGATCACGGGTGCGACGCCTATGAGCTCGGCGACGGTGCGATGCGCGATGTAGGGCAGCGACTGCGGCAGATATCCAAGCCGGCCGTCGACGGTGACGGAGCCCGACGTCGGCGTCAGCTCCGCAGCGATGAGCTTGAGCAACGCGCTCTTCCCCGCGCCGTTGGGGGCGATTAGACCGGTTCGGCCCTCGCCGACGGTGAAGGACAGCCCGTCGAACAGCAGCGTGTCATCGGGCCACGCGAAAGACAGATCAGAACAGACGATGGAAGACATGTGAGTTGATCTCTTCGGGAATCGCACGGAAGCAGGGACGGTCGGATCCGGGCAGCACCCGGAGACGTCGTCAACTCACATGTCTTCAGGGTAGGTGTGCGGTCAAGCGGTTAAATACCGGCGCAACACGTCGGTCGCGGCGGTGATCTTCGCGGTCTCGACGCGCTCGTCGACACGGTGCGCAAGGTTCGGGTCGCCGGGCCCGTAGTTGACCGCCGGAATGCCGAGCGCGGCGAATCGGGACACGTCCGTCCACCCGTACTTGGCGCGGACCTGGCCCCCGGCGGCCTGTACCAGCGCCGCCGCGGCGGGTTTGGTCAGCCCGGGCAGCGCCCCGGCCGCCGCGTCGGTCAGTTCGATCTCGACGTCCAGGCCGTCGAACACGTCGCGAACGTGGTGCAGCGCCTCGTCGACGCCGCGGTCGGGCGCGAACCGGAAATTCACCGTCACCGATGCCGCATCGGGGATGACGTTGCCCGCGATGCCGCCGTCGATGCGCACGGCGGAAAGGCCTTCGCGGTAGGTGCAGCCGTCGATCTCCACACTGCGGGGCTGATACGACGACAGCCGGTCCAGCACCGCGCCGAGCTTGTGAATGGCGTTGTCGCCCAACCACGATCGCGCCGAGTGGGCGCGGGTGCCGGTGGCGCTGATCACGACCCGCAGCGTGCCCTGGCAGCCGGCCTCGATGTAGCCGCCGGACGGTTCGCCGAGGATCGCCACGTCGGCCTGCAGCCAGTCGGGCAATTCCTTCTCGATGCGGTTCAATCCGTTGGCGGACGCCTCGATCTCCTCGCAGTCGTACATCACCAGCGTGATGTCGTGCGTCGGTTCGGCGACGGTGGCGGCCAGGTGCAGAAACACCGCGTCACCGGATTTCATGTCGGAGGTGCCGCAGCCGTGCAACTCGCCGTCGACGAGGCGGCTCGGCAGGTTGTCGGCGACGGGCACGGTGTCGAGGTGGCCTGCGAGCAGAACCCGCGACGGCAGGCCGAGGTTCGTGCGGGCCAGCACGGCGTCGGCGTTGCGGATGACTTCGAAGTTCGTCTGTTCCCGCAGCGCGGCCTCGACCTCGTCGGCGATGCGCTTCTCGTGGCGCGACTCGCTGGGGATGTCCACCAGCGCAGCGGTCAGCGCGACCGGATCACCGTGCAAATCGAGGCCCACACGGCTGACGTTAGTCTTATCCGCGTGACTTCTGCTGCAGGTATTGGGCTGGCGACGATCGCCGCCGACGGATCGGTCCTCGACACATGGTTCCCGGCACCCGAACTCGGCGGCGACGGCCCGTCGGGTACGACCCGGCTGTCGGTGGCCGAGGTACCCGAGGAGTTGGGCGCGCTGACCGGGCGCGACGAGGATCGCAGCGTCGACATCGTGGCGGTGCGGACGGTGATCTCGTCGCTGGACGACAAGGCCGCCGACGCCTACGACGCATATCTGCGGTTGCACCTGCTCTCGCACCGGCTGGTCGCGCCGCACGGCCTGAACGCCGATGGCTTTTTCGGCGTGCTGACCAACGTCGTGTGGACGAACCACGGGCCGTGCGCGGTCGCCGACTTCGAGACCGTGCGGGCGCGGCTGCGCAAGCGCGGACCCGTGACGGTCTACGGAGTGGACAAGTTCCCGCGGATGGTCGACTACGTGTTGCCGACCGGCGTGCGGGTGGCCGACGCCGACCGGGTGCGCCTGGGCGCGCATCTGGCCGAGGGCACCACCGTCATGCACGAGGGCTTCGTCAACTACAACGCGGGCACGCTCGGCAGCTCGATGGTCGAGGGGCGCATCTCGGCGGGCGTGGTGGTCGGCGACGGATCCGACGTCGGCGGCGGCGCGTCGATCATGGGCACGCTCTCGGGCGGTGGCACCGAGGTGATCTCGATCGGCAAGCGGTGCCTGCTCGGCGCCAATGCGGGCCTTGGCATTTCGCTCGGCGACGACTGTGTCATCGAGGCGGGCTTGTACGTCACCGCGGGCACCAAGGTGCAGACCGGCGACGGCAAGACCGTCAAGGCGCGGGAACTCTCGGGCGCCAACAACCTGTTGTTCCGGCGCAATTCGCTGTCGGGCGCCGTCGAGGTGGTCAAGCGCGACGGCACCGGCATCACGCTGAACGAGGCCCTGCACCAGAACTGACTGGGCTTCCGCTCTGCCGCGAGCGGGCTCAATCCGCCGCGGCGTTGGGCTTCAGCGGCGGACAGCGCCCATCGACCGCGGCCAGCTCGAAGTGCCAGATTTCGTTGGCGTAGACCTGGCACAGGCCGAACTCTCGACCGTTGGCGATGAGCCACTTGTCCGCCTCGACGGGACCGATATCGACGGCCTGACCGGTGACGTGCTTCGACTTCTCCGGCGATGCCACGAATTCCCGTGCGGCTCCGACGCTTCCGTACCTGATGACACCATCGGCGAACAGTCTTTCTTGGAAACCCTTCGATCGCCACCCCGACGAGATGCGCATCTCGATGCCGTCACTCTCGGCGTGGCGGGCCGCCTCCTGAACCGCCTCGCGCAGCGCCGGGTCCAGCCACTCCACGATCGGATCGCTGCTGTCGAACGGGCTGAGCATGCGACCGTCGGGCAGCCAACCGCCGACGGTGTCCTGCGCTGCCGGTCCGAGCGTCATGGGTTCCTGGCCGACGAGGGGGGCCGGGGCCGGAGGCGGCGCAGCCGTACCGCACGCCGCGATTGCGCACACCGACACCGCCGCGAGCGTGCACATGAGGCTGAGTTTTCGCGGCGTGTCGTGTACAAACACGCACGCTCGCGCCGATGGGGGCCGAGGGGTCAATCTTCGGCGGCCAGGATGCAGAATTCGTTGCCCTCGGGATCGGCGAGCACAACCCAGGTTTCGTCGCCCTGGCCGATGTCGACGTGCCGGGCGCCGAGGGCGACGACGCGCTCGACCTCGGCCTGCTGGTCGTCGGGCCGAAAGTCGAAGTGGATGCGGTTCTTGACGACCTTCTCGTCGGGCACCGCGAGGAACAGCCAGTTCGGGCCCGCACCCGGCGGCGCGTGCAGCACGACATCACCGTCGGCGTCGACGTCGTGGGGCCAGCCCAGCACCTGCGACCACCACTTGCCCAGCGCTGAGGCATCGTGAGCGTCGATGCAGATCTCGTCGAACTCGAGCGTCACCGTGACAGCTCCTTCTTGAGCACCTTGCCCATCGCGTTGCGGGGCAGCGAGTCGACCAGCCGCACCTCACGCGGTCGCTTGTGTACCGAAAGCTGTTGCGCCACAAACTCAATCAACTCATCAGGGCGGGCATCGCCGACGACGAACGCGACGATGCGCTGGCCGAGGTCGTCGTCGGGCACGCCGACCACCGCCACCTCGCGCACGCCGGGGTGCCCCAGCATCGCGGTCTCGATCTCCCCCGCCCCGACCCGGAAGCCGCCGGTCTTGATCAGGTCGACGGACTCGCGTCCGACGATGCGGTGCATGCCGTCGGAGTCGATCACCGCGACATCCCCGGTGCGGTACCAACCGTCGGCGTCGAGCACCTCGGCGGTCGCATCGGGCCGGTTGAGGTAGCCGTCGAACAGCGTCGCGCCGCGAACGTGAAGCTGGCCAATTGTTTCCCCGTCGTGCGGGACCGCGGCACCGTGCTCGTCGACCAACCGCGTCTCGATACCGCTCAACGGCAGACCCACCCAGCCCGGTCTGCGCTCACCGTCGGCGCGGGTGCTGATCGTGATCAGCGACTCCGTCGAGCCGTACCGTTCGATCGGCCGGTGCCCGGTCCGCTCGGCCAACTTGTCGAACACCGGCACCGGCAGCGGGGCGCTGCCCGAGACCAGCAACCGCGCCGACTTCAGCGCGGCGGCGGATTCCGCGTCGTCGGCCACCCGAGACCACACCGTCGGAACCCCGAAGTACAGCGACCCGCCGGCGGCCGCGTAGTCCTGCGGGCGCGGTTTGCCGGTGTGCACGAACCGATTTCCGATGCGCAGCGAACCGAGCAGGCCGAGGATCAACCCGTGCACGTGGTACAGCGGCAGCCCGTGCACCAGGATGTCGCCGGGCGTCCACTGCCACGCCTCGGCGAGCGCGTCGATGTCGGCGGCGATCGCGCGGCGGCTGATGGAGACGCCCTTGGGCGGGCCGGTCGTACCGGAGGTGTAGATGATCAGCGCGGGCGACTCGTCGGCGGGTTCGGCGTAGCGGTGCCACGAGCGCGCATGCAGCCGCACCGGGACGTGCTGCAGGCCCTCGGTCTCGTCCGGCTTCTCCCCCAGCCACGCCTGCGCGCCCGAGTCGGTGAGGATATGCCTACGCTCGGCGGCGCCGACGTCGGCGGGCACCGGCACAACGGGCACACCGGCGATCAGACACCCCGTCACCGCCAGCACCGTCTGCACCGTCGGCGTGGCCAGCACGGCGACCCGCTGCGCACCGGCGACGCGTTCGGCCACCGAGGTCGCCGCACCCACCAGATCGCTGCGCGACAACCGCGCCCCGTCGATGCGGACAGCGCCCTCGATGTCGGCGCCACCCGCGACGGCGGCGGGGTTCAACGAAGCCAGCAGCATAAGCAGCGAGGTTACCCACATCGGCTCGGCGATACTGGGCGCGTGACCCACATCGAGCGGCTGGCCTCACGCGAGGTGTACCGGAACAACTGGATGACGCTGCGTGAGGACGACATCCGCAGGCCCGACGGCAGCGACGGCGTCTACGCGGTCGTCGACAAGCCGACGTACGCCCTGGTGATCGCGCGAGACGGCGACCGGGTCCGGTTGGTCGAGCAGTTCCGCTATCCGCTGGGCCTGCGGCGGTGGGAGTTCCCGCAGGGCACCGCGCCTGACCAGCAGGACCTCGCTCCCGCCGACCTCGCGGCACGCGAACTGCGCGAGGAGACGGGTCTGCGCGCGACGGAGTTCGTGCGCCTCGGCCTGCTCGACGTGGCGCCGGGGATGAGCAGCCAGCGCGGCTGGGTGTTCCTGGCGACGGGTATCACCGAGGGCGAGCACGACCGCGAACACGAAGAACAAGACATGCACAGCGAGTGGTTCACCCGCGACGAGGTCGAGCAGATGATGCGCGACGGCGTCATCACCGACGCCCAGTCCATCGCCGCATGGGGCCTGCTGTTGCTGTCGGGCGTTGATTCGAACCGCGACCGGCGCATCGATTCCAATCCGTGACGGTGTCGTAGCCTTCAGCAAACCGTGTCGCGGACGTCGGCGGTGATTCGGCTCAGTAGTGTTCCCGACATGTCTGTCCGCACCCTGACCAGCGCGCTGTTCGGGGTGACTTGTGCTGCCGCCGCGAGCCTTTCGGCGCTGCCGTCGGCGGATGCAGCGAACCCGGCATGGAACGGGCGCTACCAGATCGTCACCTACGCGTCGGACAAGATGGGCACCAGCATCGCCGCGCGTCAACCCGAACCCGACTTCGGCGCGCAGTACGTGCTGGTGACCGACTGCTCGGCAGGATTGTGTGTGGCCACCGTCGTCGAAGGACCGGCGCCGAGCAATCCGACCATCCCCCAACCGATCCGCTACACCTGGGATGGCGCCAAGTGGCAGTACGCCTACAACTGGCAGTGGGAGTGCTTTCAGGGAGACGGCGCGCCCAGCCAGTACGCACCGGCCCGGTCGCGGGTGTTCTACGCCCCCGACATCGACGGACAGCTGTTCGGGACCTGGCACACCGAAATCCTCGCCGGGCCGTGCCGCGGCACGGTTCTGATGCCCGTCGCCGCCCGTCCCGTCTAAGCGCTGCGGCGTTCGGCCAGCGCCCGCAGGAAGAACATCAGGTTCGCGGGGCGTTCGGCGAGCCTGCGCACGAAGTATCCGTACCACTGGGTGCCGAACGGCACGTACACCCGCACATGATTACCGGCATCGGCGAGCCTGCGCTGCTCGGCGTCGCGGATGCCGTACAGCATCTGGTATTCGAAATCGTCGACGCCGCGGCCGTTCTCGGCGGCCAGCCCGGGAACCGCAGCGATGATCGCCGGATCGTGGGAGGCCACCATCGGGTAGCCGGCACCCGACATCAGCACCCGCAAGCAACGCAGATACGAGTCGGTGACGTCGTCGCGGTCACGATAGGCCACCGACGCAGGTTCGTCGTAGGCGCCCTTGCACAGGCGGATTCGCGCCCCCGAAGCGGCGAAGTCCTGACAGTCGGCGTGGGTGCGCCTGAGATAGGCCTGCAACACCGTTCCCAGCCAACCGAATTCGGTTCGGAGATCGCGAACGATCGACAGGGTGGAGTCGGTGGTGGTGTGGTCCTCGGCGTCCACCGTCACCCACACCCCGATGCGCTGTGCCCGCTCGCAGACGGTGTGGGCGTTCTCCAGCGCGATCTTCTCCCCGTCGCGGGGCAGCGCCTGGCCGAGGGCCGACAACTTCAGCGAGACCTCCAGCGGCGCTATAACGGCCAGCCCCTCCCCGCGCCGCGCGAAGCCGTCGAGCAGTGCCAGATACGCGTTGACGTTCTCGGTCGCGGTGTCGGCGTCCGTCACGTCTTCGCCGAGGTGATCGATCGACACGAGGCGCCCCGAAGCCCGCAAGCGCGCAACGGAGTCGAGCGCATCGTGCACCGTCTCTCCCGGCACGAACCGGTGCACGACCTCCCGCGTGAGCGGCAGCCGCTCGGCGGTCCTACGCAGGTAGTCGCGCCGGCTGGCAGCCAGTATCGCCGGTCGCGCGACGCGATCGAAGACCCCCATCACTGCCCCATGTGCGGGTAGTTGTGGTCGGTCGGCGGCACGAGCGTCTCCTTGATCGACCGCGCCGACGTCCACCGCACCAGGTTCAGCGGCGACCCGGCCTTGTCGTTGGTCCCCGAGGCTCGCGACCCGCCGAACGGTTGCTGCCCCACGATGGCGCCGGTGGGCTTGTCGTTGACGTAGAAGTTCCCGGCGGCGTGGCGCAGTCGTCGCTCCGCCTGCAGCACCGCGGCGCGATCGTCGGCGATCACCGCGCCGGTCAGCGCGTACTTCGCGCCGGCATCGACGACGTCGAGGATGCGGTCGTAGTCGTCGTCCGGGTAGACGTGTACGGCCAGGATCGGGCCGAAATACTCGGTGCTGAACGCCTCGTCGGCCGGATCGTCGGACAGCAACACGGTCGGCCGGACGAAATAGCCCTCCGAGTCGTCGTATTCACCGCCGACGGCGATGGTCACGTGGGCGTCCTTCGCCCTCTCGATGGCCTTGACATTCTTGGCGAACGCGCGGTCGTCGATCAGCGCGCCCCCGAAGTTGCTCAGGTCGGTGATGTCGCCGTAGCGCAGTTCCGCTGTTGCGGACAGGAAGTCGTCGCCCATCTGCTGCCACACCGAACGCGCGACGAACGCCCGCGACGCCGCCGAGCACTTCTGGCCCTGATAGTCGAACGCGCCGCGGATCAGCGCGGTGCGCAGCACGTCCGGTTGCGCGCTGGCGTGCGCGACGATGAAGTCCTTACCGCCGGTCTCCCCCACCAGGCGCGGATAGCCGTGGTAGCGGTCGATGTTGGCGCCGACCTCCCGCCACAGGTGCTGGAAGGTGGCGGTCGACCCGGTGAAGTGGATGCCGGCCAGGCGCGGATCCGCCAGCGCCACATCGGAGACCGCCACCCCGTCGCCGGTGAGCATGTTGATGACGCCGGGCGGCAGGCCGGCCTGTTCCAGCAACTGCATGGTCAGATAGGCGGCGAACGTCTGGGTGGGCGACGGCTTCCACACCACGGTATTGCCCATCAAGGCCGGTGCCGTCGGCAAATTGCCCGCGATCGCGGTGAAGTTGAACGGCGTTATCGCATAGACGAATCCGTCGAGCGGCCGGTAATCGGTGCGGTTCCACACCCCGCGCACGCTGATCGGCTGCTGGGCCAGGATCTGTCGCGCGAACGAGACGTTGAAGCGCCAGAAGTCGATCAGCTCGCAGGCCGCGTCGATCTCGGCCTGATACGCCGACTTGGACTGACCGAGCATGGTGGCGGCGCAGAGCTTTTCGCGCCATGGCCCCGCGAGCATGTCGGCCGCCCGCAGGAACACCGCGGCCCGTTCGTCGAACGGCGTCGCCTCCCACTGCGCCTTGGCGGCCATCGCGGCTTCGACGGCAGCGGCGGCGTCGGCGTGGGTGGCGTTGGTGAACGTGCCCAGCCGCCCGGAAGGATCGGTGTGGCGGTGTGGCTGCACCACGTCGATCCGTTCCCCGTCACCCATGCGATGCCTGCCGCCGATGACGTGCGGCAGGTCGACGGGATCGGCGGCGACGGCGCTCAGCGCTTCGACGAGTCGGGTGCGTTCACCCGAGCCGGGCGCGTAGTCGTGGACCGGCTCGTTGGCCGGTGCAGGCACGTCAGTGATGGCATCCATGGCGAAATGATGCTCGGATCCGACACCGAATCCGATGGACGATCCGACAACACGATCGACAATCTATAGTCGGATCAGACAAAGGGGCATGCGATGGAGCCACGGTCCGGGCTGGGGTTGGGTCAGCTGCTGCTCGCGCTGGACCGCACCATGGTGACGCTGGTCGAGGCGCCGCGCGGCCTGGACATGCCGGTCGCGTCGGTCGCGCTGGTCGATGCCGACGACCTTCGGCTGGGACTGGCCGTCGGCCCCGGGTCCGCCGATCTGTTCTTCTTGCTCGGTGTCGACGACACGGAGGCGGTGCGCTGGCTCGAACGGCAGTTCGCCGGAACGGGCCGGGCGCCGGCGGCCATCTTCGTCAAACACCCCACCAGTGCCGCCGTCGAGCGGGCGGTCGCGCTGGGCACCGGGGTCGTGGCCGTCGAACCGCAGGCCCGATGGGAGTCCCTGTACAAGTTGGTCAACCACGCCTTCGACCACCACGGCGACCGCGGTGACCCGCACCACGATCCGGGCACCGACTTGTTCGGCCTGGCCCAGTCGATCGCGGACCGCACTCGCGGGATGATCAGCATCGAGGACGAGGACTCGCATGTGCTGGCCTATTCGGCCTCCAGCGACGAGGCCGACGAACTGCGCCGGTTGACCATCCTGGGGCGCGCCGGCCCGCCCGAGCACCTGGCCTGGATCGCGCAGTGGGGCATCTTCGACGCCCTGAGATCGGGCACCGAAGTCGTGCGTGTCGCCGAACGGCCGGAGCTCGGGCTGCGACCGCGCCTGGCCGTCGGCATCCATCTCCCCGACCGCAAGGCGACCCGCTTCGCGGGAACCATTTGGCTGCAACAAGGTTCGACGCCGCTGGCAGACGATGTCGAGGACGTATTGCGGGGCGGGGCGGTCTTGGCGGCCAGGATCATGTCGCGGCTGTCGGCCTCACCGTCAACGCACACCCGACAGGTACAGGAATTGCTCGGCCTGTCGGGGGACGCCGCCGATGTCGCCGCTCTGGCAAAGGAACTCGGTATCCCGGCCGGCGGTCGCGCCGCGCTGGTCGGGTTCGCCGACCCCGAGGGGACAGCGCCGGCCGGCGTGATCGCGCTGAGTGCCGGTGCATTTCGGCCCGATGCGCAGATCGCCTCGAGCAACGGCCGGGTCTATGTGCTGCTGCCGAAGATCGGCGTGACCTCGTCGGTGATGTCCTGGGTGCGCGGCGTGGTCGCGACGCTCGACCGCGAACTGGGCCTCTCGCTGCGGGCCGTCGTCGCAGCCCCGATCACGGGGCTGGCGGCCGCCGCGAGCGCACGCACCGAGGTGGACCGGGTCTTCGACAGCGCACAACGCCACCCCGGCGCCATCGGCGACGTCGCGTCGCTCGACGATGCACGGACCACCGTGCTGCTCGACGAGATCGTCTCCCGGATGGGACCGCGCCTCGTCGACCCACGGATACATCGACTGCGCGAACAGGATCCGGTGCTCGCCGAGACGCTCGGCGCCTACCTCGACGCGTTCGGCGACATCGCCGCGGTCGCGCACCGGTTGCACGTGCATCCCAACACTGTGCGCTACCGCATCCGACGGATCGAGAAGCTGCTGTCGACGTCGCTGACCGATCCCGATGACCGGCTGGTGCTCGCGCTGGGCCTGCGCGCGACGGAGGCTTAGGCCGAAAGGCGCTGCGCCGCAGCGGCAATACGCTCGTCGGTCGCGGTCAGCGCGATCCGCACATGTTTGGTTCCTCGGGCGCCGTAGAACTCGCCGGGTGCGACGAGGATGCCGAGCTGCGCGAGCCAGGCGGCGGTGTCGCGGCACGGCTCGCCGCGCGTGGCCCACAGGTACAACCCGGCCTCGGAGTCCTCGACGGTCAACCCCGCCGAACGCACGGCGGGAAGCAGGATTTCGCGCCGTTTCGCATACCGGGCCCGCTGCTCGCGTTCGTGCTCGTCGTTGTCGAGCGCGGCGACCATCGCGCCCTGCACCGGTGTCGGCACCATCATCCCGGCGTGCTTGCGGACCGCCAGCAGTTCGGCGACCACCTCCGGGTCGCCGGCGACGAACCCGGCCCGGTACCCGGCCAGCGACGACGTCTTCGACAGCGAATGCACGGCCAGCAACCCGGTGTGGTCACCGTCACAGACCGACGGATGCAGGACCGAGACCGGTTCGGCGTCCCAACCCAGGCCGAGGTAGCACTCGTCGGAGGCGACCAGAACCCCGCGCTCGCGCGCCCAGCCGACCACCTTGCGCAGATGGTCGACGCCGAGCACCTTGCCGGTCGGGTTGCTCGGCGAGTTCAAAAACACCAGGGCCGGTGTCTGCGGACCCAGTTGTGTCAGCGAATCGGCCCGCACGATCTGCGCACCCGCCAGCCGCGCGCCGACGTCGTACGTGGGGTATGCCAGCTCGGGCGCCACCACAGCGTCGTCGGGGCCGAGGCCCAGCAGCGTCGGCAACCAGGCGATGAGCTCCTTGGTGCCGATCACCGGCAACACCGCGTCGGCCGAGAGGCCCGAGACGCCGTAGCGCCGCTCCAGCGCGTTCACCGCGGCCTCGCGCAGCGCCGGGGTGCCCGCCGTCGTCGGGTAGCCGGGTGACGCGCTGGCCGCCGCGAGCGCATCGCGGATGACGGGCGCCACCGGGTCGACCGGAGTGCCCACGGACAGGTCGACGATGCCGTCCGGGTGTGCGCGCGCCAGCGCGGTCACGTCGGCCAGGGTGTCCCAGGGGAATGCCGGCAGCGACGCGCTGACGCGTCTACGGAGCCGTGCGTGAGCCGTTATCAGTCCTCACCTTGCGGCGGCAGACTCTTGACCGGCTCGGGGTCGTTGTCGGTCTGACCCACCTTCGACGCACCGCCGGGCGAACCCAGCTCGGTGAAGAAGTCGGCGTTGATCTGCGTGTAGCTGCTCCACTGATCGGGCACGTCGTCTTCGTAGTAGATGGCCTCGACGGGGCACACCGGTTCGCAGGCGCCGCAGTCCACGCACTCATCCGGGTGGATGTAGAGCATGCGAGCGCCCTCGTAGATGCAGTCGACAGGGCATTCCTCGATGCAAGCCTTGTCTTTGACGTCAACACAAGGTTCGGCAATGGTGTACGTCACCGTGTTCTCCTCAAGGTCTCCTCGATCTCCTGTCCGGTGGGCTGCCGTACGGGGGTGAGCATCCAAGCTCGGCCGCAAGTATCCGTGGTCGATACCTGCACGGTCGTCTCAGTGTGCCCTAACTTCACACGCAACCCGGGTTAGGGGTTGCGCGTGGTTACTGATACTAAACGTTGCAGATACAGCTGCCTAGCAGACACCCCTCTTCTGCGGCTCGCCCTTGCTATACCTGCGAGATGGAACGTTGCGCCCCGCCCGTCGAGAAGTCCGCCGTCCTTCATGTCCGCCAGCTGACCGCGTCCGAACTGGACGCCGTGCGCGCCGCCAAGAAGTTCTTCAAGGAAAGTGCGTGGGACGAATGGCGCACCACGCAGCCGCTCGGATTCGAGGGACCCAACGAGCGGTTCGAGGTCTGCACCGACTTTCCGACCGACCTGGTGTCGGTACCGGGAATGGTCGCCTGGTTCGTCCCTCGAGCGGGGCGATACGCGCGTGCCGCGGTCCTGCACGACTATCTGTGGCGCTTTCCCGACCGCACGGGTTGCGATCGCCGCGCCGCCGACCACCGCTTCCGGCTGCAGATGCAACGCGACGGCGTGAGCCTGTTGCGCCGCTGGATCATCTGGGCGACGGTGCGGCTGTCGGCGATGGTGCAGGGCAAGGGAGGCGCCGGGTGGTGGAAGGACCTGCCGGGCGCGCTGGCTTTGGTGCTGCTCGTCGCCGCGCCGATCGTCGTCGCGCCGGCGTTGGTGATCGTCGTGGCGACGGTGGTGTTCTGGGTTCTCGAGTCGATCGTCGCGGTGGTGGTGCCCGACGAGACACCACCACCGCTGCCGTTGAAGACGTGACGATCAGGCCTGTTTGACGGCCTCGATCTCGAGGGTGACGGTGACCTTGTCGCCGACGACCGCGCCGCCGGTCTCGAGCGGCATGTCGATGTCGATGCCGAAGTCCTTGCGGTTCAACACGACCGAGGCCTCGAAGCCGGCGACCTCACCGTGGCCCATGCCGGGGTTGACGCCGTGGAACTCGACCTGCAGCGTGATCGGCTTCGTGACGCCCTTGAGGGTGAAGTCGCCGTCGACGAGGTAGGCGTCGCCGTCGGACCGGACTCCGGTCGAGGTGAAGGTGGCGGTCGGATGCGCTGCGGTGTCGAAGAAGTCGGCCGACTTGAGGTGGCCGTCGCGCTGCTCGTTGCGGGTGTTGACGGAGTCGACCGCGATCTGGGCGGTGACGGACGGGGTGCCGTCCTCGGCGACGGTGATCGCGCCGTCGAAGGTGTCGAACGTTCCTCGCACCTTGCTCACCACGAGGTGGCGTACGGAGAACCCGACGGTCGAGTGAACGGGGTCGATGGTCCAGGTGCCTGCGGTCAGGCCGGTGTCGACTGCTGTGGTCATGGTTGCTTGCTCCTTCGTGGTCGTCTGCTTGGGCTCCGGCCGACGACCGTCACCCATTCTGCTAAACGGACCATGGTCCGATTTTGTTCCACAAGGGTGCGGCGAGCGTGCATGAAGTGCTGGAAAATCGCGGCGTGGCGTGTGCAAACACGCACGCTCGCGGTTTAACGGGGCTAGGCGGCGAGGGGGGTGTATGTCGTGGAGCGCTGGCGCGCCGGGCGGCCGATGCCCTCGGCGATCGCGACGAGTTCCTCGACCGTCTTGTAGGACCCGAACTCCGAACCGGCCATCCGCGAGATGGTCTCCTCCATCAGGGTGCCGCCGAGGTCGTTGGCGCCGCCGTTGAGCATCACCTGCGTGCGTTCGACGCCGAGCTTGACCCAGCTGGTCTGGATGTTGGCGATCCGGCCATGCAGCATGATTCGCGCCAGCGCGTGCACGGCGCGGTTGTCGCGGTGCGTGGGCCCCGGACGGGCACCGCCGGCCAGGTACAGCGGCGAACTCTGATGCACGAACGGCAGCGGTACGAACTCGGTGAAACCGCCTGTGCGGTCCTGGATTTCGCGCAACACGCGCAGATGGCCGACCCAGTGCCGCGGCTGGTCGACATGGCCGTACATCATCGTCGAACTCGACCGCAGCCCGACCTCGTGGGCGGTCGTCACAACCTCGATCCACATCGACGTCGGCAGCTTGCCCTTGGTCAGGACCCACCGGACCTCGTCGTCGAGGATCTCGGCGGCCGTGCCCGGAATGCTGCCCAGACCGGCCTCGCGCAGCGACGTCAACCACTCGCGGATCGACAGGCCGCTGCGGGTGACGCCGTTGGCGATCTCCATCGGGGAGAACGCATGTACGTGCATCGACGGCACCCGCTTCTTCACCGCCCGCACCAGGTCGGCGTAGCCGGTGACCGGAAGCTCGGGGTCGATACCGCCCTGCATGCACACCTCGGTCGCGCCGGCGACGTGCGCCTCCCACGCCCGGTCGGCGACCTCGTCGACCGACAGCGAGTACGCGTCGGCGTCGCCCTTGCGCTGGGCGAACGCGCAGAACCGGCAACCGGTGTAGCAGATGTTGGTGAAGTTGATGTTGCGGTTGACGACGAACGTCACGTCGTCGCCGACGGTGTCGCGCCGCAGCGAATCGGCAAGCGCGGCAACGGCATCCAAGGCGGTACCGTCGGCGCACGCCAAGGCCAGGTACTCATCGTCAGACAGCCCGGCCGGGTCGCGCTCGGCGGCGCGCAGTGCCGCGAGCACGTCGGTGTCGATGCGTTCGGGCGCCCGGGCGGCGAGCTCGGAGATCTTCTCGCGGATCGACTCCCAGTCGCCGAACGCGCTGTCGAGGTCGCTGCGCGTCTCGGTGAGCCGGCCCGCCTCATCGATCGCGGAGTGAAGATCGGTGCGGCCCAACGACTCCGACGCCTCGTCGGGCTCCTGCCACGGCCGGCCGGCCGGATTGACGTCGAGCGCGAACCCGGTGTCGGGGTCGGCCAGCGCGTCGACGTGCCCGCGCACCCGCGGGTCGATCCACGCCGCGCCCGCCTGCACGTACTGCGGCTGCGCGGTGAGCCGCTGCACCAGGTCGTAACCGGCGTCGGCGGTCACAGCGGCCAACTCGTCGAGCGCGGGCCACGGCCGCTCGGGGTTGACGTGGTCGGGGGTCAGCGGCGACACGCCGCCCCAGTCGTCGACCCCCGCGCCGACCAGGGCCAGGCACTCGTTGCGCGACACCAGGTTCGGCGGTGCCTGGATCCGCATCTTGGGCCCCATCACCAGGCGGGTGACCGCGATCGTCGCCAGGAAATCCTCGAAGTCGGCGTCGGGTGAGGAGGCCATCGCGGTGTGGTCTTTCGCGCGGAAGTTCTGCACGATCACTTCCTGAACGTGCCCGAACTCCTTGTGTGACCGGCGGATCGCGTGAATGGTCTCGGCGCGCTCGTGCAGCGTCTCGCCGATGCCCACCAGCAGGCCCGTGGTGAACGGGATCGACAGCCGACCCGCGTCGGCCAACGTGCGCAACCGGACCTCGGGGTCCTTGTCCGGACTGCCGTGATGCGCCAGGCCTTTCGTCTCGAACAGCCGGCGCGACGTCGTCTCCAGCATCATGCCCATCGACGGAGCGACGGGCTTGAGCCGGGACAGCTCCGACCAGCTCATGACGCCGGGATTCAGGTGCGGCAGCAGCCCGGTCTCCTCGAGCACACGAATCGCCATCGCGCGCACATAGTCCAGCGTCGAGTCATAGCCGCGCTCGTCGAGCCACTGACGGGCCTCGTCCCACCGCGCCTCGGGGCGGTCGCCGAGCGTGAACAACGCTTCCTTACAACCCAATTCCGCACCGCGGCGCGCGACGTCGAGGATCTCGTCGGGCTCCATGTACATGCCCATGTCCTGGGCGCGCAGCCGGCCGGGAACCGTGACGAACGTGCAGTAGCGGCAGGTGTCGCGGCAGAGGTGGGTGACGGGGATGAACACCTTGCGCGAGTAGCTGACCGGCAGGCGTCCCGACGGCCCGCGCCGCCCTGCCGCTTCGAGCCCGGCATCGCGCACCCGCGCGGCGCTGGCACAGAGGTCGGCGAGGTCTTCGCCGCGGGCGGTCATCGCGATCGCGGCCTCGTCCACGTTGAGCGCCACTCCGTCGCGTGCGCGGCGCAGCACCCGCCGCAGAGCCGCAGGACTGGGCTGGTCGGGTCTCGGTGGTATCACCGGGCTGGGCAGATCGGCGCCGTACTGGGGGTTCAGAGCCACTCCCGTATAACCCCGCACTCGTTGAGGATCATCCGCGCGTCTCACTTCCTGAAACATCGGCGCCTGACATACGGGCAACAGTAGTCGGCACGGTGGTATCGGCGGGACGCTGCCGTCGCCTCGGCAAACGGCAGCAAACTCGCGTCGCCGTTTGGTCACGCATGAGCAAATGTCGGCGTAGCTTGCTGTAGGTCGGAGTCTGGAGGACTGAATGATGCGCTCTGCCCACTCCATGTTGACGATGGCCGTGGTCACCTTGGCGGTGAGCGCTGTCGTGATCGCCCCCGTACGCCCCGCTCCGCCGCCCGAACCGACTGCCACCGTCCGACTGGTGGCAGCCGCGCAAACGACGCCACTGGCGGTGCGAACCGGGCCCTCAGTCCCCGCTCTCGAGCTGCCCGAGTTGCTGATCTGGTGGTTGGAACGAATAGTTGTGCCGCCGAGCGCCGGCGCTTCCTTCCCGACACCCGCCTTCCCGAACGTCGTCGGCGGCAATTCGATCGACAGCGCGATCAAGAACGTCTACAACGCGATCGAACCGTGGGTGGAATGGGGCTTCGACGTGGCCGCATACGCGGTCGGTTGGATCCCCTACGTCGGCTGGCTCGCCCCGCAGATCGAGATCTTCTACAACTTCGGCGAACGCATCGTACGAAGCATCACGTTCAACATCGCCGACTGGCTCGGCGGGAACATCAGCTTCTGGGACGGGCTGGTCCGCGTCGCCGTCGACACCATCAATTCGTTCATCTTCCTCGCCAACGACCAGCTCGCCTTCTGGCTCCCGCCACTCCCGCCGATACCGCCCATCGGCCCGTTCGCGGCCGAGGCCGCCGAAGCCGGGATACAGCTTTCCGCGCTGGACGAATCGACCCTGCACGCGAAAACAGAGGGGCACCTGGACGACGGCGCCACGGACGTCGACGAGACGCTCACCCAGCGGCAGGGCATCGCCCAACAGGGCGTCAGCGAATTCGAGGGCGAGGTCGTCGGCGAACTCTCCGACATCGACGGGGCGCAGACCGAACGGGTGCCGGGGAACGAGAAGCTCGAGGCCGAGCCGAACGCCGACGGACCCACCGAGGTTGCCGAAGTGGAACTCGACCTCGATGGTGAGAAGGAGTTGACGACCGCAACCACGACGGACACCACGGTCACCGTGACAACGGGCGCAGCAACCGTTCAGGCGCAAGGCGAGGTCCGCGCGTCGGCGATCGCCACACCGACCGGCCCGTCGAATGAACAGAAGACCGACGGGTCGCTTGCCCCGGATCCGAAAACTGAGTTCGAGGAGCTGTCGCCTCAGGCGCCATCCACACAGGCGCCGTCCTCGAATGACGCAGGTGGCGATCCGAACCCGCAAGCCGATTCGAACCAAGACCCAGCCGACGCGACCGGGTCCACGGCCGGCACGACGTAGGTCAGATCTTCCTGACGGCCGCCCGCAGGACCGCGGCGGGCGGCAGCGTGCCGAGCACGATGAGCAGCAAGGCCGCGTACTCCATGACGCCGACGCCGCCGAAGATGATGTCGTCGCCCGGCCCGCCTAACGTCATCAACAACACCGTGAGCAGCCAGGTCCACAGCGGAAGGGCCGCGATTCGCGGCGACGACGTCCAGTGCAGCGCGGCCCATACGAGGGCGGCGTTGACCAGGCCGGCGATCAGCGCGCTGATCGGAAAGGGCGTCGACCCGAGGCGGAGCGGGAGGAACAAGGCCGCGGCGATGGCGCACAGCACCCCGTCGATGGCCAGCAGGGTAAGGACCGCCACGCTTCGAGGCTCGGCGGCGGAAGTGGGGGGACTCAGGTCGGGATGCTGTCCAGCATTCCGGTCAGCGAGCCGATGACCCACTGAAGGCTGTCGAACCGGTCCTGCCAGTGCTGCAGGTTGGGATCGAGATCCGGATCCATGTGCAGTCCCTTCATCGCGCCGTCGACTGACGGGGAGCTTACTCCTCCCCCGCGTCGCTATCGAAGGTCCAGCCCGGCGAGTAGGTCCGTCTCCCAGCCTCGACCGTCGCGCTCGCCGGCCGTACCCGCGACCAGGATGTAGTGCTCGACCGCGCTGAGCGGCAGCGCGATGTTGTTGGACAGCGCGAACGCGCGGTCGTTCGGCGCGACGGTGACCTGCGTGGCGTGCGCCCGCATCGCCGCCACCTTGGCCTGGAACTGTTCGGGATCGTCGATCACCGCGTCGATCTCGTCGTCCGGATAGCCGAACGACAGCTCGTCGCCGCTCACCCGCGTCCACTCGGCGGGCGCGTCGAGGTCGGCGAGCGCCTCGCCGATCGCGGTCTTCGAGATCACCGTCCAATAGACCTTCGGCACGGTCCACGGCTCGCCTTCGAACCGCGACCCGGCCGCGGCCGCTACGGCGGCCATCGTCACCTCGTGGGCGTGGATGTGGTCGGGATGGCCGTAGCCGCCCTGCGGGTCGTAGGTGACGACGACGTGCGGACGCAGTTCGCGAATGACCGCGACCAGTGCGCCGACCGACTCGTCCGGATCGGCGTCGACGAACCGCTGGTGGTGGCGGCGCGGTGTGCCCGCCATTCCGGAGTCGCGCCAGCGCCCGGCCCCTCCGAGATACTCCGGCTCGGCGATGCCCAGCGCGTTCAGCGCCGCGGTCAGCTCGCCGATGCGATACCCGCCGAGCTGGTCGGCCTCGTCGACGGCCAGGCGCGCCCACCGCTCGCCGATCACCTCGCCCTCCTCGCCGAGCGTGCACGTGACCACGCGCACCTGCGCACCGCGCGCGACGTAGTGGGCGATCGTGGCGCCGGTCGTGAGGGTTTCGTCGTCGGGGTGGGCGTGTACGAACAACAACCGGCCAGCGCCGTCCATCGAGTTGGGCTCCATTCGCACCAGCTTGCCTGCCCGCTGGCATACATTCACGAGGTGTCCCGGCGCACCGTCGAGTTCGGTTGCGCGATCGTCATCATCGGGCTGCTCGCAGGCGTCGCGGGCGCGGCGACTACGCTCCTGCTGCACGGCGTCGAACACCTCACGTACCACTACTCGTTCGGCAGCCTGCTGACCGGCGTCGGCGGGAGCAGTCCGACCCGACGCGCCGTCGGCCCGATGATCGGCGGCGCGCTGGCCGGCTGCGGGTGGTGGCTGCTGCGCAGACGCACCGAGATCCCGTCGCTGTCGGCGGCGATCGCCTCACCCCGGCCCTTGCCCCGCACTCCGTTGTGCGTCGACGCCGCACTGCAGGTGCTTCTGGTCGGGTCGGGCGCGTCGCTGGGCCGTGAGGGCGCGCCTCGCCAGATCGCCGCCGCCCTCGGCGATCTGGGCACGACGCGTCTCACGCTGACGCCCCGCGACCGGGAGATTCTGCTCGCCTGCGCGGCGGGCGCCGGCCTGGGCGCGGTCTACAGCGTGCCGTTGGGCGGTGCCCTGTTCACCGCAAGCATCCTGCTCAAGACGTGGCATCCGCGCGCCGTCGGCGCGGCGCTGATCACGTCGAGCCTCGCCGTCGCCGTCGCCGCTCCGGTCACGCATCTCGAACATCCGCTGACGTGGCCGGATTTCGAGCTGTCGCCGCTGTTCGCGTTTCTGGCCGTGACGATTTCACCGCTCGCTGCCGTCATCGGCCTCGGGTTCGACCGGGTCATGTCCGCTGCGCGCCCACGGGTGCAGATGCGGTCGTGGGTGTTGGTACTGACGGTCGCCGCGGCCGGATTGGCCACGGGTGTGTGCTCGATCTGGTGGCCCGAGTTGCCCGGCAACGGCAGGAGCATCTTGACGGTCAGTGTGAACAGCGGCCTCACCCTCGGCGGGGCGGCCATGCTCCTGCTGCTGAAACCGCTTCTCACCGCGGTGTTTCTGCGCGCCGGGGCCGTCGGCGGTCTGATCACGCCGGCGCTGGCGACGGGTGCGGCCGCAGGATCGCTCGTCGCGCTCACCCTGAATGAGTGGGCCGATACGAACCTGCACGGCTCGGCGTTGTCGCTGACGTGTGCGGCCGGCGTGCTGGCGATCACCCAGCGGTCACCGGCGTTCGCGGCGCTCTTCGTCTGGGAACTCGCGCATCCGCCCTACTGGCTTCTGGCGGTGTTCGCGATCGCGGCGTTCGCGGCGCACGGACTCACTGCTTGGTCTTCACCCAGTCGCCGGCATCGCCGACGATGCCGACCGGCACGGCGCCGGACAGGCTGACGTTCTGCACGCTCGGGCCGGAGGCCACGATCGTGGTGTCCTGCAGGATCGGCAGCACAGTCGCCATGTTCCACAGGCGCGGTTCGACGGCCGTGATGACGTCGGCGATGTCCTCGCTGCCGTCGAGCGCCGCATCGATCTTCGGCTGGATGCTGCGATCGCATATCCCGGTGATGTTGCTCGGCGCCTGCACGAGCTCGCCTGATTCGGGGTCGGGCCGCGGACTCGGCGTCGTCGCGGTCGGCGTGGACCGCGTCGTGGTCGGTGTCGGTGTACCGCTGGTCGTCGTGCGAGGACCGGGTTGGGCCGTCGCCACCGGCGTCGCCTCCAACGCCCGGCATCCGAACCGCGACGCCAACGCTGTGGCCAGATCCCCGCCCGCGTGGTTCCAGCCGACCACCGCGTCGACGCGGTTGTTGGGCAGCGCATCGGCGTAGAGGGCCACCGGGTCGAGAGCCGTCACCGATGCCGCGATACCGACATTGCGCAGTTGGTCGGCCGCGGTGTTGGCGACGGCCACCGACGTGGGGTCGTTGGCCGCCACGCCGATCACCAACGTCAGCGGTTCACCGTCCTTGGTGATGCGGCCGCGGTCGCCGTCCGGCGGCGGGTTGCCGGGGGTGGGCGGCGCAGTGGTCGAGACCGGTTCCAGCTCGTAACCGGCGTCGGCCAGCAGCCCGAGGGCGTCCTGCTTGGCCATCGCGGGCGGTGCCGTGGGGACGTACCCGGGGTCCGACGGTGAGCGCACCTGAGCCTGGGCCAGCGTCACCGTGTTGTCGTCGCCGGCGCCCACCGCGGCGAGCAGGTCCACGTCGAGCAGGCCCAGGATCGCCTTGCGGACCTGCGATTCCCGCAGCGCCGGCTGCTGGGCCCGCAGGCTCAACCGCATCACGCGCGGCGTGACGATCCGCGCCGTGCGCACATCGGGGATCGCGGACAGCTGGGCGAACGCGGCCGCCCCGCCGTGCACCTGGGCGACCTGGGTGTCGCCGTTGCGGATCGAGTCGGCCAGCGCCGCGGAGTCGCCGCCGCGCCGGAACAGCACCTGGTCCGGCTTGGCGGGCGCGCCCCAGTACCGGTCGTTGCGGGCCAGCAGGATCTCGTCGCGCTGGGGGTCGATGTTCTCGACGCGGAACTGTCCGCCCGTCACCGGCAGTGCCCGCGCCAACCCGGCGGCGAATCCGCCCGGCACGTCCTTGACGATGTGGGCCGGAAGGATGTTGTTGAACAGTTCGCGCCACGCCGGGTACGGCTGCGAGAACGTCACGACCGCGGTCTTGCCGCCCTCGACCGACTGGACACCGGTGATCAGGTCGTAGCCCGCCGGATCGACGACCCCGGGCTGGCTGACCATCTGCTGCCACAGGTACCAGTAGTCATCGGCGGCGATGGGCGCGTTGTCGGTCCACGACGCCTCGGGGCGGATCTTGTAGGTGACGGTGAACGGGTCCTGGCTCGTCACCTCCGCCGACTCCAACAAGCTCTTGTCGAGCTCCCACCGCGACCCGGTCGGCGTCTTGGGGTCGGCGATGGGCCGGAACGAACTGGGCAGCACCAGCGAACTGATCGCCGCGTTGACCGGCGACTGGTCGGAGAGCAGGTGCGGATTGAAGCCGGGACCGATCCAGTCGATCGCCATGATGATCTGCGTCGCCTTCATCGGAGGGGGTGGCGGCGACTGCAGCGTGTCGGTGCTCTGCGGCGCGGGCGGCGGGCTGACGGTGCAGGCGGCCACGAGAGTCACCATCGCGGACAAGATCGCGATGACGCGTCGGGGGCCGGACACGACCAACAGGGTATCGGGCACCTTGCGTGTGCCCGGCCGATCGGCGACCCCCAAGATCAGCCGCGGGCTTTCGCGCGCGCCTTGGCCCTGGCGCGCAGGCTCGCGTTGAGTTCCACCTTGCGCACCCGGACGACCTCCGGGGTCACCTCGACGCACTCGTCTTCGGCGCAGAACTCCATGGCCTGTTCCAGGGTCAGTTCCAGCGGCCGGGCCAGCGTCTCGATGACGTCGGCGGTGGAGCTGCGCATGTTGGTCAGCTTCTTCTCCCGGGTGACGTTGACGTCGAGATCCTCCGCGCGCGGGTTGATGCCGACGACCTGACCCTCGTAGGTGTCCTGGCCGGGCTCGACGAAGAACTGGCCGCGATCGGCGAGCTGGATCATCGCGAACGGCGTGATCTGGCCGCTGCGGTCCGACACCAACGAGCCGCTGTGTCGGGCGCGGATCTCCCCCGCCCACGGCCGGTAGCCGTCAAACACCGCGTTGGCGATGCCCGTGCCGCGGGTGATCGTCAGGAAGTCGGTGCGGAAGCCAATCAGCCCGCGGCTCGGCACGATGAAGTCCATCCGCACCCAGCCCGCGGCGTGGTTGGTCATGTCCTCCATGCGGCCCTTGCGCGCGGCCATCAGCTGCGTGATGGCGCCGACGAACTCCTCGGGGCAGTCGATGGTCATCGCCTCGAACGGCTCGTGCAGCTTGCCGTCGATCGTGCGGGTGACCACCTGCGGCTTGCCGACGGTCAGCTCGAAGCCCTCGCGGCGCATCTGCTCGACCAGCACCGCCAGCGCCAACTCCCCGCGGCCCTGGACCTCCCACGCGTCGGGGCGGCCGATGTCGACGACCTTGATCGAGACGTTGCCGACCAGCTCCTGGTCCAGCCGGTTGCGCACCATCCGGGCGGTCAGCTTGTGGCCGGACACCTTGCCCGCCAGCGGCGAGGTGTTGGTGCCGATGGTGACCGAGATGGCGGGCTCGTCGACGGTGATGCGCGGCAGCGCGTGCGCGTGGTCGGGGTCGGCGAGGGTGTCGCCGATCATGATCTCGGGCATGCCGGCGACGGCGACGATGTCACCGGCGACGGCCTCGTCGGTCGGGTTGCGCTCGACACCGACGGTCGCGAGCAGTTCGGTGATCTTGGCGTTCGTGACGACGGGCACGCCGTCCACCTCGCGCATCCACGCGACCTGCTGGCCCTTGCGCAGCTTGCCGTTGTAGATGCGGATCAGTGCCAGACGCCCCAGGAACGCCGAGGCGTCGAGGTTGGTGACCAGCGCCTGCAAGGGCGCTTCGGGGTCGCCGCTGGGCGGCGGGATGTGCTCCATGAGGACGTCGAACAGCGGGTCGAGGTTCGTGCCGTCCGGGTTCTCACCGTTGGCGGGTTCGGTGGTGCTGGCGATGCCGGCCCGGCCCGACGCGTACAGCGTCGGCAGTCCGAGCGCCTCCTCGGCGGCCTTCTGGGCCTCCTCGTCGAGGTCGGACGCCACGTCGAGCAGCAGGTCGTGGCTGTCGGAGACGACCTCGCTGATCCGGGCGTCCGGGCGGTCGGTCTTGTTGACCACGAGGATGACCGGCAGGTGGGCGGCCAGCGCCTTGCGCAGGACGAAGCGGGTCTGCGGCAGGGGGCCCTCCGACGCGTCGACCAGCAACAGCACGCCGTCGACCATCGACAGCCCGCGCTCGACCTCGCCGCCGAAGTCGGCGTGTCCGGGGGTGTCGATGACGTTGATGATGGTCACGGTGCCGTCGCCGTGATGGCGGTGCACTGCGGTGTTCTTCGCCAGGATCGTGATGCCTTTTTCGCGCTCGAGGTCACCGGAATCCATGATGCGCTCGGTGGCGTCGTCACCCCGGTGTGTCAAAGCGCCGGACTGGCGCAGCATCGCGTCGACCAGGGTGGTCTTCCCGTGGTCGACGTGTGCCACGATGGCGACGTTTCTAAAATCCACTTCGAGATTGTCGCAGTGCGGTCGGCCAATCACGAAAACGAGAGATGCCCGTCACTTGAAGCCCAGCAAGCTCGCCGACCTCAAGCCGAAGAAGAAGTGCTGCCGCAGCCAACCCCGCTGCAAGCGCTGCCCGGTCGTGGTTCATCAGGTGCGCAAGGCCGAACGCAACGGCATTCGCGGCAAGGATCTGGTGAAGGTTCACAAGCGCGCCCGCCGGCGGAAGTAGGCCCACCGGCTACGGGTAGGACAGCAGCACCATCACCCGGCCGTCGAGCGGCGGATCGGGGAAAGCGTCTTCGTCGAAGCCGTAGTACTTCTGCTGGGTTTCGGTGATCTCGTCGATCACCCGGCCGTGTGTGTGAATCGTGTTGTCCCGCACCCCCTTCATGACGCCGACGAAGTCGGGTACCGACAACGACTCGGCCAGTAGCAGCACTTCGCCACCGGCCGAAAGGTCCACGAGCACACCGGCTCCCGAGAAGTTGTTGCCGCCGCGGCCGGTACCTCGCGGCGCCCAGTACACCGGATCGCCGGCGAGAGCACCGTCGACGCGCCGGTACTGCCCCACCGCATCGACGCTGTCGGCGACGGTCACGACGGGCAGCTTGTCGATGGTGCGCAATTCGTCCCACCACATGTAGGCGAGCGGGATTCCGACGATCGCATAGACCATCACGATCAGCATGAGCAGCGGCTTCCACGTCATCTCCCAGCCGAGCCTTCGATCCGAAACCCCTTGTCCTGCCGCATGATCGCCGATCTCGCGCCGTCCGAACCGGAAGACGTACCAACTCAGCAGCCGGGCCAGCGCCATCAGCGCCAGCACGATGAGCCCGACGACACCCGCGACGCGCCAATAGAAGGTGCTGTCGCCGTGGTTGATCGTCATCAGCACCATGACGGCGGGGATGGGGGCGGTGAGCAGGAGCAACAGCGAGTACGACGGATGACTGCTCAGGTACTCGTATTCGACCCGCCATGCGCGGTTCCCGCCGACCACGGTCGCATCGCCGATGTCCGCGCGCACCATCGGTGTCCACGCTCCTTGCTTGACCCGCGGCCTGACCAGGCTGCGGAAGAAGAAGAATCCGCAGACCAGCGAGACCACCAACGCACCCCAGAACACGCCCGGCATCGATTCACCGGTACCCGGCACGCCGAAGCCGCCGCGGATGTCGATCATCTTGGCGATGGAGAAGGTCAGCGGCAGCGCGAAGAACAACTCGACGAGCCACATCTGCACCAGTTGCGGGATGCGCGAACCGATCCGGTCGAAGGCGAGCACTCCTCGCCACACGAACCGCAGCACGCGCATGAACGGCAAGACTATGTGAGCACACGCCGCCGAACGGCCGATCTTGAAAACCGTCGCCGGCAAACGTTCACAGCGGGCGTGCAGCTACGCGAATTACTGTCGGAAGCGCCGAGAGAGAGGAGACTCAGATGGCGATCTACGAGGTCTCCACCATCGCTCTGGCCGCGCTGCTGGCGGCTTTCGCGACGGCGGCGATCTACCTCGGATTGCTCAATTGGATGGGCGTGTTCCACGTCGTGCGGTGTGCACACTGCCACCACATGACGTTCTCGTCGACCAACCGGTCGCCCGGATCCTGCGTCCACTGCCGACATCCCGCGTTGATGCATCCGATCTACGCGGCGCACCACCAGCCGCCGGTCCGGGTGGTCAACGACCGGCTGCGCTATTGAGGGCTGTTCCGCCGGGTTACCCGCCGAGCGCTCGCCTGAGCGCGGCCAGCCACATGCGGTCGGCGGGCACCCACGCGAGGCCGTCGAGTTCGCCGGCGGTGACCCAGCGCAGCGCCCGGTGGTCATTGGGGTGCAGGCTTCCGCCGGTTTGGGTGACGCGATAAGCCCGCAGGATCATGGTTTCGGTGAGGGCGACGTCATCGCCGAGTCGCGCGCCGACGTCGACAACGACACCGAGCTCCTCGTGCAGTTCGCGGGCCAACGCGGCTTCGTCCGTCTCACCCGGGGCCACCTTGCCGCCGGGCAGTTCCCACAGCCCGGCGAGTTCGGCTGGCCGGTCGCGCTGCGCGACGAGCAGCGAAGCCTCCGAGATGAGGGCGCCGGCGACAACGATCTGGTTCGACACTGCGGCTGACGGTATACGGTCGAAGCCATGGCTGTGTTAACGGACGAACAAGTGGACGCCGCACTGCCCGATCTGCCCGGCTGGGAACGCGCCGACGGTGCCCTGCGCCGCTCGATCAAGTTCCCCGCCTTTCTCGACGGCATCGACGCGGTCCGCCGGGTCGGCGAGCACGCGGAGGCCAAGGATCACCATCCCGATATCGATATCCGCTGGCGGACAGTGACTTTCGCGTTGGTGACTCATTCAGAGGGCGGCATCACCGACAAGGACCTCGAGATGGCCAAGGACATCAACGGGCTCGTCGACCAGTAGCTAGGTCGAATCGTCGAACTCCTCAACGCGGCTGGCGTCGCTTGATCGTCGCCCGACGGCCATCCACGCCAGCGTCGCCAGCGTGGCGACGATGTAGATCAACCCGGCCCAGGCCAGATACCACGGTCGTGGGATCACCCAGATCGTCGGCTGGGCGAAGCTCAGCAGCCACGGCACCCCGACCAGGGTCAGGGCGAGCCAGCCCCAGCCCAGCACTCGCGCGCCGCGCCTGTCGCGCAGTGGCCCGTGCAGAAGCCAGATCATCAACGGGATCAGCCACACCCAGTGATGCGTCCACGAGATCGGCGACAGCAGAAGGCCGAACAGCTGGACCACCACGATCGCGCCCAACCGGTCGGACGCGCCTCCGATGGCCCGCCACGCCAGGATCGCCAACACCGCCGTCACCACGATTCCGGCCACCACAGCGGGCCCATAACCCGCGTCGTGGCCGAGGATCCGCGAGATCCCGCCGCGCCACGACTGGTTGAACGACGTCCCTATCGGACCCACCCGGTCGGCGTCACCGAGCAGTTCGGTGAAATAGCGCCGGGTCTGGTCGCCCACCACCAGAGCCGAAACCCCCACGGTGGCAAGGAAAACCACCGCTGAGAACACCACCGCGGCCCATCGCCGGGCGCCAAGGAAGTACAGCCCGGTCACCGCGGGCGTCAGCTTCAAGCCGGCCGCGACGCCGACCAGCAGACCGGACACCCACCATCGCGTGCTGTAGACCGCGTACAGGACCGCCAGCACCAGCACCACGTTGATCTGCCCGTAGTCGAAGGTGCTGCGCAACGGCTCTATCCAGATGCCGACCGCGGTCCACAGCATCGCGACCCGCCGGTCGCCGGAGCCCAGCAGCCGCTGGCTGAGACGCACCACGCCGTAGAGCGCGGCGATGATCCCGACCTGCCACAGGAACGCGACGAGGCCGAACGGCAGCAGGTGAAGCGGATAGAACACCACGGCCGCGAACGGCGGATAGGTGAACGGCAGAGGAAAGTCCGGGGTCTGGTCGGCATACACGTAGTCGTAGAGCGCGCCGGGTTGATCCAGCGTGCCGGCGCCACCGACATAGACGTGCAGGTCGACGAAGTTCGCGCCGTTGGGCACCAGGTAGGTCCACGCCAGTCGCGCCGCGATGCTGAGCGGCAGCAGCACGGGCGCCGCAGCGGCCAATCGGGAGGCCATCCGCGACGGTGACGGGGCGGCGCTTGTCGAGGTGTCTATTCGTCCGACTCTATCGGCCGGTCACCGAAACCCCTCGCTTGCGTAACGGTTGAGTCACCGCCACACGTGTCACTTGAGTCACACCAGTAACTCCGTAACTTCGGGCGAAGGCGTGCCACACAACCGATTGGGAGAACCATGCACAGCACCGGAAAACTGTTCGCGACCACCATGATCGCCGCTGCGGGGGCGGTCTCGGCCGCGCTGGCGCTGAGCGCCACCGCGTCCGCGCAACCCGCGGCGCCGGCACCCGCGCCCACCGTGCCGGGCCTGCCGCTGATCCAACAGTTGGCGTCGAACCCGGCCGCCGCGACGCAGCTCATGCAGGGCGTCACCTCCCTGCTGAACACCGCTTCGACTCCGGCCGCCCCGGCCGCGACTCCACCGTCGGCAACGGCGTCGGTCACCCTGCCGCAGCCGCCGGCTTCGCTGCCCGGTATGCCCGCGGCGCCGGCGGCACCCGCAGCGGCCTCGACCGCGCCGGCCAACCCGGCCAGCCTGCTGTCCAACCTGCCGACCGGCCTGGCTTCGCTGCTGCCCGAGGGCACGCCGTTGACCGGTCTGCTGCCCGCTGCCGCGCAGGCGGCTACGCCGTCGGCCGCCGCACCCGCGGCCGCTGCGGCCGCCCCGGCTGCCGCTGCGCCCGCCGCCGCCCCGGCAGGTGCTGGCATGGCGCCGCTGCTGATGCCGCTGTCGGCTCTTCCGTGATGACGGCGGCGACGCCGAACGACCAACTGGCAGACACGACCACTACAACCCCTGAGGGAGCCATGTCAGCTCGAAGGATGTTCGCCACCGTCGCCGTCGCGATCGGTTCATCGGCCACGCTGCTTGTGGGCGGCGTGGCCGGTGTGGCCGGCGCCGAACCCGCACCCCCGCCGGCGATCCCGGGACTGCAGGCACCCGGCCTGTCGGCGGTTCAGGGCATCAGCCCGGCTATCCAGCAGGCCGCCGCCGATCCGACGAACGCCGCGTCAACGCTGATGGCCGCGGCCGCGGTATTCGCCGGTGACGCGGTCGTCCCCGCCGACTCGCGAAATGTCGCGTCGGCGGTCAACCAGTTCGTCGCCCACAATCCGGCACCCGGCGCCGTGCCCGGCCAGGAAGCACACCTGCCGCCGGGCATCGATCCGGCGCACGCCGTCGGGCCGGTGCAGGACGCGGTGCCGGAGGCGGCCGCCGCACCCGCACCCGCGGCGGCTCCTGCCGCGGCGCCCGCTCCCCAGGTCGCGCCCGTCGCAGCTGCGGCGGCGCCCGCGCCCGAGGCCGCCCCTGCCCCCGCGCCTGCTCCGGAGGTTGCGCCCGCACCGGCGCCCGCGCCGGCGCCTGAGGCCGCCGCATCCGGTCCGGCTTTCGGCCCGGAAGCCCCGCCCACGCAGGACTTCATGTATCCGTCGATCAGCAACGGGTGCCTGGCCGACGGCGGAAACGTCCTCGCCACGGCGATCTCGGTCGCCGGGCCGGCCAAGATCCCGACGCCGGGCCCCGGCCCCGGTCAGACCGCTTATGTGTTCACCGCGGTCGGCACGCCGGGTCCCGCAGCCGAGCAGAAGCTGCCGCTCAACGTCACGTGGGTCAACCTGACCACCGGTAAGTCGGGCAGCGCGACGCTCAAGCCGCGACCGGACATCAACCCCGAGGGGCCGACCACGCTGACCGCGATCGTCGACACCGGCTCAGGCAGCATCCTCTCGACGATCTTCGGACAGGTGACGACCACCGAACGGCAGTGCCAGTTCATGCCGACGATCGGCTCGACGGTCGTCCCGTAACCGGTCGACAAACCCCGCCGAGCGGGATCAGTAAGCCATGAAGAGGATCGCGTCCCGGTCGTAGTCGCGGCCGGGATGCGCCTCGGACAGGTGCGCCTGGGCCTTCTCGACCAGATCGTCCTCATCCTTACCGACGATCGCTTCGCCACACGGGCAGTTGAGGTGCGTCTTCATCTCCCCACCTTCGCATAAGTCGTGACCGACAAGGCCCAAGATATAGCCATGGACCTCTACGACGTCATGCGCACGACGGCCGCGGTGCGCGAGTACACCGGCGATCCGTTATCCGACGACGTCCTCGAACGCATCCTCGACAACGCCCGCTTCGCACCCAGCGGAGGCAACCGTCAGGGCAACAGGGTGATCGTGGTCCGCGATCCGGCGACGCGCGAGGCGTTGATCGAATGCGGGATACCCGGCGCCAAGCGCTACATCGCACAGCTGCGCAACGGGGAGAGCCCGTGGAATCCGTTGCAGCCCTGCCAAGTTGACGAGCAGACCATTGCGGCCGTGAATGTGCCGAACCAGTCGCCGCTGCGCACTGCGGAGGTGGTGCTCGTGGTCTGCGTCGACCTCGGCGTGGTGGCCGCGTTCGACCAGCACCTCGATCGCGTCGGCCTGATCGCGGGCGCCTCGGTCTACCCGTTCGTGTGGAACATCCTGCTGGCCGCCCGCAACGAGGGCTTCGGCGGTGTGCTCACCACCGCGGCGGTGGCCGAGGAGCCCCGGGTGCGCGAGTTGCTCGGGATCCCCGACAACTACGCCGTCGCCGCGCTCCTGCCGCTCGGAAAGCCGGTCCGGCAGCTGACGAAGTTGACCCGCAGACCGGTCTCCGAGATCGCCACCCGTGAGCGCTTCGACGGCGATCCGCTCACAAGCCGCGAGCGGTGAGCCACGCGTCGATGTGGCCTGCCACCTCCGTCCAA